>CALYQH010000079.1 GCA_945283395.1 uncultured Ventosimonas sp.
TAAAGGTTCTGTTTCTCTGTCTTTCAACCACAAATTTGTTGTAATGGCATCATCTTGAACTACTGCTAGTAATTCTATATTATTGCCTGATGAGGCAGCTAACACTATTATCCCTACACTAGTTTTGAGAGAAGCTGAAACTATTTCGCTCCCTCTGGTAGGAAGAGGCTCTTCACTAGCTAGTTTAAAACGATATAAATGACGTTTTAATTTCCCTAAATATTGCATTCGAGCTACAATCTCTTGCCCCGTGTAACAACCTTTTTTAAAACTAACCCCTCCTACCGCTTGGAGGTTAATCATTTGTGGAATAAATAATTCAGAGGTTTCTAAAAAAATTTGTCCTATTCCCGCTTGTATTTGTCCTAATAACCAAGTAGTTAACTCTTGTTGAGGGAGATGTTTAGCCAATTTATTAACGATGTTAGATGTTGAATTCTTATGTATCCATAATTCGTAACGTTCTGAACCTATTTTTATAATAAAATAGTCATGTTTATTTACTAATTCATTGATCTCTGTTGGCAGAGGAATTTCTAAAAAGGAGAGTTGATGATTACTGGTTGCTTTTATACCAAATCTTAACCAAATTGAGCTTACATCTGTTAAGTTAACTTTAGAAAAAATAGCATATTTTTTTAAATCATTTAATTGGATGGAAAGCAGCCGATTATCTAAAGAAAGAAGAAAACCATTTTCTGCTTTATCTATTATTCTGAAGCTAGAGACCATTCTGCCTTTAGGAGTACATCTTGCACCAAGACTGCTTTCAGTCGTAGATAAATAATTAAGGTTACAAGTTAATTGGCCTTGTAAAAATTTCTTGCTATCTTTCCCTTCTATAGATAGAACACCCTCATGAGTGAGAGCACAATAAAAAGCTTCTATCATAAACAACCTCAAATATATGTAGTCTTTATTATAACAGGTTAAGTATTACTAAGGTGCAACTTGCTTTAGTATGGCATTAATAGTAGTGAGATAATTAATCTATCAGAGTTTTAATTTACCTCTTAGTTTAATAAAAACATGATATAATCTGATCGTATTAAAGGGTTTAATTATGTCTAATAATGAAATTGAGTTAAAAAGATTATATTGGCATTGCCGTAGGGGAATGTTAGAGTTGGACGTACTATTAATGCCGTTTATGCAAGAAGTATATCCAAGCCTAAACCAAGAAGATCAACAATGCTTTAAAAAGTTATTAAACTGTGATGATCAAGATCTTTTCTCTTGGTTTATGCAACGCGGTGAACCTGAAGACCTTGATTTAAAAAGAATGGTTCAGATGATTCTAGCACGTGTACAGCCTACTTGATATTAAATTAATTGAGTGCCATTGGCATAGCTCAAGAATACTTTTATATTTATATATAATTTGTGTTCTAGTTGCTCTGATAAGTATTTGGTTATTACCTATTGATCTACTTGGAAGTTTATTAGGAACTCTAATATTATCCTGTTATTCAGTCTGGATATTATTGCAGCAGATTCTATTAATAATGCCTAATTCATTTGTAGCAATACGCAGGAGTACCACTAGCTGGCTAATAGGTAACAATCAAAATGAATGGTACACCATTAAGTTAATACCTTCTAGTTGTATAGTATTAGCTTGGATTGTGATATTGAGGTTTCATGTAGAAGGTACAAAAAGAACTTTTACTATCTGTTTACCTGTTGATGGAATATCAACAGATGAGCATCGTAGATTAAGAGTTTTTTACGGTATTTAACATGAAAAATTATACATATATAAGGAACTAATAAAGACAATTTATTTCTGTGGCAACAGAATTACTAAAAGTAAAAAGAACTTTTTTTTTAATGTATCGTCTAACCAATCATATTAAAAGATTAGATGATGCAGGATAACTCTTCAATATGGGGTGTCTGCATGTTAACCCAAGAGCTGGATCAACGCCTAGTTGAGCGGGTACAACAAGGTGATAAAAGGGCATTCGATATGTTGGTGATTAAGTATCAACATAAAATTTATGCCTTAGTTATGCGTTTTGTACATGATATACAAGAGGCACAGGACATAGCTCAAGAGGCTTTTATTAAGGCTTATAGGGCTATAGGTGGTTTCAGAGGAGAAAGTGCCTTTTATACATGGTTGTATCGAATAGCTATTAATACTGCTAAAAATTATCTGGTTGCAAAAGGTCGGAGACCCCCAGATGTGGATGTGAATACAGATGATGCAGAGTTTTTTATGGGTGAAAATGGACTTAAAGATCATGATACACCAGAGCATACATTATTGAGGGACGAAATAGAATATATTGTTCATAAAACTATTCAACAGTTACCAGAAGATTTACGAACTGCTTTAACTTTACGTGAATCTGAAGGTCTAAGTTATGATGAGATAGCGGAAGTTATGCAATGCCCTGTAGGGACAGTAAGGTCGAGGATTTTTCGAGCTAGGGAAGCAGTTGATAAAGTTCTTCAACCATTACTGGAGAACTAGTTTTAATGCTTTGTTTTAGGTTTAAGTTTAAGAAGGTACCATTATGAGTAATGAAAATCTAAAAATTTCATTATCAGCAGTGATGGATAACGCAGAAAATGAACTTGAGTTACGTCGTATTTTAAATAATACAGATGATAATGTAATGGCAACGTGGTCTCGTTATCATATTGTGCGTGCTATTATAGGTAAGGATGTAATATACCCTAAATTAGATATAGCACTAGCAGTCAGGGAAGCTATCAGACAAGAAGAATTATCAAATATTTCAGCTAAAAATGCTGTTATAGCCAAACAAAAAGATAGACACTCAACCCTAGCTTCTACTATAGTTAAGTTAGCAGTAGCAGCTTCTATTTTAGCTGTCACTTTATTATCAGCTTACTTCTTTAATAATGAGGGAGTGATGCCCTCCAATTTTGTAGAGCGCACACATAAAACTGATGATTTAACCGTGGCAACTAATGATTGGATTGAGCAAAGATTATCTAATTTTGTAGATCGTCATGAACAGAAGGGTATATTAACTATAGATGATTATGATCAAATAGTTAATTCTTCAAATACTATAACTAATTAAAATTTAGTTTTAAGCTGATTAATATATAATCAACTTATTTTATATAATAGAAATGGAAGTAGAAAAGGGTAGTAATTAATGAAATGTTTGATCAGGGTAAAGTCATGCTTTTTTGCATGGTTGCTTAATATGATGTTGATCATAGCGGGATTAATTACTTTTACTGTGCAGGCTGAAGAGCAACAGGATGCTAGATTCTATTTGCAACATATTATCTCTGCTCGAGAAACTTTAAGTTTTACTGGTATTTTTAATTATAGTCGTCCTGATCATAAAATGGAGCGTTATGTTTATCAAGTTTATCAACAGATTACTGATGATGGTAAAACAAAGGAATGGGTTAAATTAAGTAATTTAGATGAAGGATTTATATTAGTTGATAAAGAAGTTGTTTGTGTCACAAAAGGTTATAAAAGTAAATTTAGGGCTAGTTCTATATTACAATCATTAACAAGAGAAAATATAGATAATTTATTGCAAGACTATGATATTAGTTTATCTGAGAAAGAGCTCCAAGTAGCTAATAGAAGTGCCCAAGAGTTAATTTTCAAAGCAAAAGATAATTATCGCTATACCTATAAATTAGCTTTTGATAAGTCAACTTTTTTTCCCCTTCAATATATCTTTTTTGATAAAGATAATAAGTTATTAGAACAGGGGCATTTTAGTCAATTTAATCCTGTCTCTAATGATCAGGTAGTAGTAGAGCCATTTGCAACTAGTTGTTTGAAAATTAACAAGCAACAACCTAAGATTAATCAGACTAATTGGATAATAACTTGGAAGCCTTTAGGATTTAATTTAGAAAAGGTCATTGTAAGCCAACATAATGATGAACAACTAGTCTATAGTGATGGTTTAGTTTATTTTTCTGTTTTTATCGAACCACTATCAGATTCTCGTATGTCGAATCTTGAAAGGTATTTTGGCGCCACGGTGGTTATATCTAGACAAATTGATTTACCAGATAATAAAAAATATTTTGTTACGGTTGTGGGAGAAATACCTTTATCAACTGCTGAACGTATTGCGTTATCTTTACATCAACAAACTGATATCCATAATCTTTAGCTATTAATAATACAGGGTAAAGAATAAAGACTGTGTTGTTTTATTTGAATGCTTTTAGTGCATATTAAAATTCATCTTTAACTTTTTATAGAAAGTAACTGGAGTAATTATGAGTAAAATAAAAAGTTGTTTTTTTATTTTATTATTATTTCTTTATTTAGGACAGATTACAATTTCACAGGCAACTGCTCTACCGGATTTTACTAAATTGGTGGAACAATCAGCACCTTCTGTAGTGAATATAAGCACCTCTAAAAAAATAGCTAGTTATTATGATTTATCACCTGATTTAAATGATATTCCTCCTATGTATAGAGATTTTTTTCAGGGACAAGTACCTAATTCTCCAGAATCACAATATAGTCAGTCTTTAGGGTCTGGTTTTATTATTTCATCTGATGGCTATATTTTGACTAATAATCATGTGGTGCAAGGGGCTGATGAAATCAGAGTTAAATTATCTGATCGTAGAGAATTTACTGCTAAATTAATAGGTGCTGATAATAGAACGGATATAGCCTTATTGAAGGTAGAAGATAATAATTTACCTCAAGTTAAAATTTGTAAGATAAATACATTAAAAGTAGGGGACTGGGTAATGGCCATAGGTTCTCCTTTTGGCTTTGATCATTCAGTAACAGCAGGTATTGTCAGTGCTAAAGGGCGAAGTTTAGGAGCAGAAAGTAATTATGTTCCTTTTATTCAAACAGATGTTGCTATCAATCCTGGTAACTCAGGAGGCCCTTTATTTAATTTAGAAGGAGAAGTTATAGGTATTAACTCACAAATTCTGACTCGCTCTGGTGGCTTTATGGGATTATCGTTTGCCATACCTATCGATGTAGCCATGTCTGTAGCTGAACAAATTAAAGCTACAGGAAAAGTACAAAGAGCTTGGTTAGGAATTATGATTCAGGAGGTAAGTAAAGATCTTGCGGAATCTTTTGGACTAGAGAAACCTGAGGGTGCTTTGATAGCTCGAATCTTGGAAAATAGTCCTGCAACTGATAGTGGTTTACAGGTAGGAGACATTGTCTTAACAGTTAATGGACAAATGATCCAACATTCTGCCGATTTACCTCATATAGTAGGTATGCTTAAACCGGGTAGTGAAATTAATATGCAACTAATTAGGGCTGGAAAAGAACAGAATATTGTTGTTAAGACAGGTGTATTACCAAATGATAATAACAATATAGCCAGCCTACCAGCTACATCAAAGAAGGTGCAAGCTAATATACTGGGTATTATTATTGGTAATTTAACAGCTAATCAGAAAAAAATTTTAGGTGTTAATCAAGGAGTTGTAATTGAAAATGTGCCTAAAGAAAGTTTAGGTTATCAATTAGGTTTAGCAACTAATGATGTTATAACGCACCTAAATAATCAGCCTGTTTTGTCAGTTAGCAATTTTGAAAAAACTATTAATAAATTATCTAAAGGAAAAATGCTAGCCATGGGCATTATAAGAGATAATCATGCCTCTTTTATAACGTTTCGAATAATTCCTTAAATAGTTAAAAGAAGTTATTAGCAGGTAGTGTATCAGTAAGATATAAGGTACACTTATAAGTTATTTATTACTTGAGTATTAGATCTGTGAGCGACTTAACACATATACGTAATTTTTCAATAATAGCCCATATTGATCACGGTAAATCTACCCTTGCTGATCGTTTTATCCAAATTTGTGGTGGCTTAGCTGATAGGGAAATGGAAGAACAAGTTCTCGATTCAATGGATTTAGAGAGAGAAAGGGGAATTACTATTAAGGCTCATAGTGTCACTCTTTACTATGAGGCAAAAGATGGTCAAAGATATCAGCTCAATTTTATTGATACGCCAGGACATGTTGATTTTACTTATGAGGTGAGTCGTTCTTTAGCTGCCTGTGAGGGAGCCTTACTAGTGGTGGATGCAGCGCAAGGGGTAGAAGCCCAGTCAGTAGCCAATTGTTATACTGCTATTGAACAAGGACTAGAGGTAATGCCTGTCTTAAATAAAATAGATTTACCTCAAGCTGATCCTGATAAAGTTAAAGAGGAAATAGAACACATCATAGGCATTGATGCTACTGACGCAGTAGTTTGTAGTGCTAAAAGTGGTTTAGGGGTAGAAGATGTATTGGAACGTCTTATCGAGATTGTTCCTCCACCTCAAGGAGAAATAAATGATGCTTTACAAGCACTTATTATTGACTCTTGGTTTGATAACTATTTAGGTGTTGTCTCATTAGTTAGAGTAAAAAATGG
>CALYQH010000080.1 GCA_945283395.1 uncultured Ventosimonas sp.
GCATTGGACATCCTGCTAATTGGTCAGGGGAAATCCAATGAAACCCATTAGGTCCACGAAATTTACTGCAAGATGAGCTTTTTACCGCTAAATTAGTAGTAACTGAAACTATATTGCTAGGCTCAGTCATTTCAGAAGATGAAAGCTGTTCCTTTGGTTTAGTTTGCTCAACATGAGACGAAATAGTTGTTTTAGGGGTATCTTTAGGAATGACCAGCTCATTATTGGTTTTAGATATAATGTTTTGAGGTTTTGGGATAGCTGATTTTATTTGTTCTAAAATTTTAATTGCTTCAGCAGGTAGTGGTGGTGGTTTAGGAGTACTTTCATCTAATGTACTTACATCAGCGTCGGGAGCAGGAACATTACAACTACCAGAACGTAAAAATTGTGCTACTACTTCATTGCCAGCTTTGTTAGTAAAGAAGTCATCTTTGTTTGCAAAAGATTGTACTCTACCACCAGCAAGCAACAATATTTGATTACCTATTTCTTTAGCTTGCATCTGATTATGTAAAATAATCATACAGCTACGTTCATTAGCTATATTTTTTGTGAGATTAAGTAACATATTGGCGCCTACTTCATTCATTCCCGTAGTAGGTTCATCTAGTAGTAAAAGGGCTTCCTGAGTAAAAAATTCTCTTAATATATTAACCGCCCTAGCATATTCAATAGGTAATTGAATCATAGGCTTATCTAATTCATTAATCAAAATAGACATCTCAAGCCTTTCTAGTTCAGTACATATATAAGCACGCATGTCGCGGGGGCTGAGAGCCTTGATAGATGATTGGCGAATTTTTTCTACAAAACTATCTATAACAGGTAAACCCAATGCTTTTGCATTTTGTTGAACAATTTGTGGAGCATTTTGCTGATCTATTGAATTGCCTTTATAAAGAATGTTTCCCCATTCATGAGCATTACTAGAACGTTTATTAATACCAGCCAGTGATCTCAGCAGGGTCGATTTGCCCGTACCACCGGGCCCCATCAGTACTATAACTCCATTTTCAGCTTGAATTGAAAAACTTACATCGGCAAGAATAACTCTGCTACCAAATGCAATTCCATATGATTTAACGTCAAGTAACATTCCTTAAAACCTTATTTATACTATATTGTAAAAGTGAATAATGTTGCTCGTAATATTTATACTACTTAATATTTATTTTTATAGAATACCATTTTTTTGGGGGAGGAGAAATTACAATATAAGATAAGTTCAATATATTAATGTAGTAATAGTTATTCATTGATATATTGATCAAGTAAATCAATAAGTTTTAAAGTAGCCTTAGAAAGTGTTCTTTCGGTATGATAAATATAGCCTAATTGACGTGTTAAAGAGATATTATAAACATTAAGTTTAATAAGTGTTTGATCTAGCATAGTCCGTGGTAAAACACTCCATGCAAAGCCAATAGAAACTAGCATTTTAATAGTTTCCATATAGTTAGTACTCATAGTAACCAAAGGTTTAAGTTTAGCCTTACTAAAACACTTTTCTATTAAATCATGGGTGAAAGTTCCTACGCCAGGAAAAATAGCAGGGTAATTACTCAGAGTAGCTAAATTTAACTGTTGATATTGGCTTAGAGGGTTATCTTGTGAGCAAACAAAATCTAGCTGATCTATCCAAATGGTTGTTGCTTTTAAAGGTGAAAGGGTATTAGTCGCTAAGGTAATGATGGCTAATTCTACTCGGCCTTGTAATACCTCTTCATAGGCTTTTTCAGAATCTAAAAAGTGAATATCTAAATTAACTTGTGGATAATTCTTGGTAAAAGTACGAAGGATAGGCGGTAATCTATGTAGACCTATATGATGACTGGTAGCAATAGTAAGTTGACCAGTTACTTCTTTTTGAAGATTTGATAATTTCCTACTGGCATCATTAATTTCTATTAAGATCTGATAGGCATAAGGTAACAGTGCTTTTCCAGCTTCAGTTAATTGAATTATTCGTCCAATTCGGTCAAATAGTTTGATATTGAGGATTTGCTCAAGTGATGAAATTCGTTTACTAACCGCTGGTTGTGTCAAATATAAGCGCTCGGCCGCCAGTGAAAAACTATTGGTTTCTGCTACTGCTATAAAAGCTGTTAGATTTGCTATATCCATTATTTGATTAATCTATACCTAATTTTTTAAGACGATAGCGCATAGAGCGAAAAGATAAACCTAGCCTTTCTGCAGCAGCTGTTCTATTCCAACGAGTTTCTTCAAGTGCTTGAGTTAAAATTTTACGTTCTACTGCCTCTAAATACTCTTCTAAATTGCCAATATCTTCTAAATTAGGTAACTTATTATTTAAAGAAGGTAAAGGTTCTTCGATAGAGGTAACGCTAGGATCTACCGTTGGTTGAGATTGAATGATAGTATCAGATATTGATAAAGTGCTAGCAAAACGTAAGTCTTCAGCTTTAATAACACCACCTTCACATAGTGTACAAGCCCGCTCGAGAATATTTTCTAATTCTCGGACATTACCAGGAAAGTCATAAGTCTTCAATTTTTCAACAGCATCTTTGGCGAGACTTACTGAATAGCCAGCTCTACTCAATAATGTATGTGCTAATAATGGAATGTCATCTTTATGTGCCCTCAAAGGAGGAATTTTTAATTCGATGACGTTTAATCGATAATATAAGTCTTGACGAAATTTACCTTCCACGACTCTTATGGCTAAATCGGCATGAGTTGCGCAGAGAATTCGTACATCAATGGGTTGCTCTTGCTGATCGCCTATGGTTCGAACTGATTTTTCCTGTATCGTTCTTAAAAGTTTAACTTGCATAGGTAAAGGTAGATCGGCTACTTCATCTAGAAATAAAGTTCCGCCATTGGCTGCCTGAAATAGGCCTATCTTATCTTGATTGGCCCCTGTAAAACTCCCTTTTCTATGACCAAAAAACTCGCTTTCCATAAGTTCAGTTGGAATAGCTCCACAGTTAACCGCAATAAAGGGTTGTTTAGCTCTAGGACCTTGTAAATGAATTAACCTTGCAATCACTTCCTTACCTGTGCCCGATTCACCATGAATATACACGGGTGCTTGACTTCGAGCAACTTTTGCGACTTGCGTACGGAGATTTTGGATAATAGCTGTTTCACCCAAAAATTGTTGCTCAATGGGAATATTATCTACTTTCGCCGTATTGATATTAAGAGCCGCTTTAATAATTTTTCTTAAATGATTGAGGTCTATTGGCTTAGTTAAATAATCGAATGCTCCTGCTTTTAATGCAATAATAGCCGTATCCATGCTGCCATGAGCAGTAATCATTGCTATGGGCATTTGCGGATAATGTTCTTGAGTATATTCGATAAAATCTAGTCCATCGCCATCAGGTAGCCGCATATCAGTAAGACAAAGATCAAAACTATCTTTGTTAAGTATATCTTTTGCATTTTGTAATGTGCCCACTGAATAGGTTTCTAATTTGAGACGGCCCAGTGTTATCTCAAGAAGTTCTCTAATATCAGGTTCGTCATCTATAATTAGTATTTTCGGTTGATTCATTATTATATTCCTACAGTAATGGTGCCCCTGAGCAGAATGTTATACGGAAACAACTTCCGCCTCCTTTTCTAGGCAAATAGCTTAACTGTGCTTGATTACTTTCGCATAATTCTTTTGTTACAAATAGGCCTAATCCTGTACCTGTGCCATCATGGCTAGTAGTAAAAAAAGGCTCAAATAGTTTATCTATAAATTCAGGTTCGACACCTTTGCCATTATCTAATACATCAAGCTGTGGTAATTTACTTGTTGTATCAATATATAACATTAACCAAATTTGTGCTATGTTATCTTCTTGTTTTGTGTGACGTAAGCCATTTGTTACTAGATTGGTGACTATTTGGTGTAGTTGTGAAGGAATAATATAGGTATAAATAGGTTTAATGGCTATATCTACATGAATTTTCTGGTTAGGTTTAGCCATTTCTTGAAATTCTAGAATGAAATTTTCAAGCCAGCTAGTTAATTCAAGGGGATTCATTTCATAATGATAACTTTGAGATGGTTTTTTTCTAGAAAGTTGCAATACATTACTGATGATATTATTCATCCTATTAGAATTATTTAATATTATTTGTAATAATCGCTGGTCTTGCTTATCCATATTCTCTGATTCTTTCAACAATTGAACGGCGTGGCTAAGTGCCCCTAAAGGATTACGGATTTCATGAGCAATGCTGGCTGTCAAATGACCTAAAGAAGCTAACTTGATTTGTTGAACTTGTTTAGCTATTACTTCCATGCTTTCCAAAAATACTAAAATAATTAGTTGATCACCATGTTTAGAGCGGATAAGGGTAGAGCGTAATTGGCCTAGTTCTTTCTTCGCAGGTTGTAAAGGAGGAAGTTCTAATTTGGGATTATTTAACCATTGTTTAATGGCATTATAAAGTTCTGGAAACACATGAGATACTAATAAACCATCTAATAATGACTCACCTAATAAGTGGTGAGCTTCTTTGTTAGCCATAATAATCTGGCCTTCTCTATTGATCATTAAGACTCCTGATGGCATTTGTTCAACAATAAGACTATTGAGCTTTTGTAAATTAGCTACATCTGAGGCTTTTTGTTTGGCTAATGCTTCACTAGTTTTCATGCGCGCCGTTAAGCTTTGAATCAATACTGCACTAATGAAACATAGTGCTCCCAAGGTACCAGCTTGAATGTAATGGCTTACAGAAATATAAGTTTGGGTGGATAGAATAATAGTAATAATAATAATGGCGAGACTACTGATAGCAGCAATAAAGAGGCCTATTTGCCCCCTAAATAGAGTATTAGCTATAGCAACAGTAACAATAAGTAAATTACCTATACCACTATAGGTTCCCCCTGCTGCAAAAAATAGTATAGATAAAATAGTAATATCAAAAAATATTAAAGACAGGGTTAATTTTACTTTTGTTAATAGCGGAAAAGAGAGGGAAATAAGGTTATATATAAAATAAATAATACAAGTTATATGGAAAATTTGTTTGTCAGAAGCCTTTAGAAAAGAATGATCGAGGTTAAAAGAAATAATGACAATAAGAACCAGACTTAAACTTAACCGATAAAGTTGATAAAGGAATAAAATTCGCTTAGTGGCATGATAAGAGTGTTCTAATTGAAAAGACACGTTATTTTCCTACCTGTTGCTCATGAGTTAAACAACAATACCATTGGCCATCATTTCCTTTAATTGAGCTTTTTTTAGTTGTATAAACTTGACAATAATTACATTTTACCATAGGTTCTATATCTTGTTTAGGTTCAGACGAAACAGGTCTTTTACTGATTTTTTGGATATGTGCCCAAAGGAAATAAATAGCAGTACATACAGCTATAAAAATAAGAAATCTTGCCATGGTGCTTAATCCTTTTATAAAGAATCTCAATATGTTACTAAAATAGATAAATTAAGTGTTTATTGCAAGGTATCTAACCTAGTAAAAAAGTTTAGTAAGTAAAGCCACTACTGCTGTTTCTACTTTCAGAACACGTTGCCCTAATTGAATGGGTTGAAAACCTATCTCTATGAGTTTAGTTACTTCATAGTCTATCCAGCCACCCTCTGGGCCAATGGCTAAAGTGGTAGGCTGAGTTACTAAACTAGGACACGTAGGATAATTCCCTAAATGAGCTATTAGTTTGTTGGTGTGTTTGGCTAGAGTAGCAAGTTGATCCTCTACAAAGGGTTTAAAACGCTTTACCAGTTGTACTTCGGGGAGTATGGTATCTTTAGCTTGTTCTAAGCCCAACTGCAATTGTTGATTAATAGCTCTTGGGGTGAGAAATGGTGTTTGCCAAAAGCTTTTCTCTACTTTATAACTATTAATGAGAATAATTTTACTTACGCCCAATGTAGTTGCCGTTTGTAATATGCGCCTTAACATTTTCGGACGAGGTAGAGCCAATAATAGGGTGACAGGTAATTTAGTAGGGGCAATATTATTTAACTGGAAGTCTAAAATAGCCTTGTCATAGGAAAGTGCTATAATTTTAGCGAACCCTTTTTTACCATTTATTAAACCGACCTCGAGGGTGTCTCCTACCTGACTTTGACGGATAAGTTGGATATGTTGTAAACGCCTATCTTTAATAATAGCTTGATTATCGCTAAGAAGATCCTCTTCTGTTAATAATAGCAGATTCATTGTTGAGATTGGTTTAAAACTCTAGCCGCTTTCTCGGCATGACCAGATAAACCAAAACGCCTTTCTAGTTCATCTAATATAGCTTGTGGATTTATATCTAGCGCGGTCAGCATAACCAAGCTATGAAACCATAAGTCAGCTGTTTCATAAATTACATCATCTATTTCGCCACTTAATGCAGCATCTTTAGCAGCAATAA
>CALYQH010000081.1 GCA_945283395.1 uncultured Ventosimonas sp.
GGGTGGTTTTGAGCGTGTTTTTGAGATTAACCGTAATTTCCGTAATGAGGGTGTATCTACTAGGCATAATCCTGAATTCACTATGATTGAATGGTATCAAGCTTACGCTGATTATAGGGATAATATGGATTTAACCGAAGAGTTATTCCGTGAATTGGCTTTGTTAGTGCTAGGTACTACTGATGTACCTTATCAAGGAAAAGTTTTCCATTTTGGCGAACCTTTTGCACGCTTATCAGTATTTGATTCTATCCTCAAATATAATAAAGATATTAGTGCAGCAGATTTACAAGATATAGATAAAGCTAGGGCATTAGCTAAGAAAGTGGGAGCAGATGTTAAAGGCTTTGAGGGATTAGGTAAATTACAAACGATGATTTTTGAAGAAACGGTTGAACATAAGTTAGAGCAACCTACTTTCATTATCCAATACCCTTTTGAAGTATCTCCTTTAGCACGTCGTAATGATGATGACCCTAGTATCACTGATAGGTTTGAGTTATTTATTGGTGGGCGTGAAATAGCTAATGCTTATTCAGAATTAAATGATGCTGAAGATCAAGCTGCACGCTTTATGCAACAGGTTAAAGATAAGGATGCAGGAGATGATGAAGCCATGCATTATGATGCAGATTTTATCAATGCGTTAGAATATGGTATGCCTCCTACTTCTGGTGAGGGTGTTGGTATTGATAGATTGGTTATGTTATTGACTGATTCTCCTTCCATTCGTGATGTCATACTATTTCCTCATATGAAACCACTTGATAAGTGATCTATAGCTAGCTGTCTTATCTCTCGTTTAGTAGGTAAATAGAGAGATAAGACCTAGCAGTTAAAAAGGTAAAAATTATAAATTAGCTGTTGATCTAAATTATATTGTTAGAAAGTGAGGAAGCTGGTTTTTGCGGTAAGTCAACATAGTTGTCTTTATAAATTATGTTACTTCTTTTTAAGTAGCCTGATAAATTATCTAATAAACATTAATAAAATGTGCCACACAAGCTTATCTACGAAGTGACTCAAGAGTTTTAATTTACTCTTGAGTAAACCCCTCATCATTTAACGGTAATATTGCAAGTAAAAGTTTTAGCAGGTTTTACATTTTTTTCCCAAGGTCTGCTATAAATTAATTGCAATTTATCTTGCCCTACTGTCGTAGCAAGAAAGCGCCAAGTGGTTTGATTTTCACTGCCTAGCATAGGTTGGCTAGTTTTTTCGGCATTATATTGAGCTGTTTCTGGCATTTGCTGGAGGATAGTTGGCATTAAGCTAATGCTCCAACCATAGCCGGTACTTGGGTTGCTAGGTAAGGTTATTGATAATTCTTGACCCCTATCTAAATTTAATAATTGGCATTCATTGGCATTGGTGATCGAGATAGAATTTGTTCTTACTTCTGTTTTAGGTGGGTCATCACTACATCCTGTTAGTATTCTAGTCATAGTTAATAATGAAATGATGCAGAATTTCTTTAACATTAGAGTGCCTCTTAGTCGCCTGTTATCACAAAGTTATAGCATACAATACAATATACTTTGTTTAACTTATCAATAAGCCTAATAAGCAATGCAGAAATAGCAGATACATAATTTTATAAAGCAGCAAATCCAGCTCTTATTTCTGCTTCTGGCAGGTTAATACCTATAAAAATAAGGGTACTTCGACGTTTGTCTTTGGTTTGCCATTCTCTATCCCAGCCGGCACTATAAATGCGTTGTACCCCCTGAAAAAGTAGCCGTCTGGTATCATTTGCAATAGCTAAAATGCCTTTGTAACGGAGCATTTGATCACCATAGTCAGTAAGTAAAGCATCCATAAAATGTGAGACAGCTTCAAGTTGTAAGTCTTTATCTAGCTTAATAACTATAGATTTAATATCATCAGTTTTATCTTGCGCTACAACGGGACTAAAAATAGGGGTATTAGCAGCAAGTTGGTCATTTAATATAAAGCCATCTATATGGAATAATAACTGTAAATCTATTTGACCATTGATCACTTTATAAATAGGAGCTCTTACATTGATTTGTTGGAGTCTTTTCTCTAATAATTGCGTGTCTGGTGCTAGGTCAGTTTTGGTTAATAATAAGCAATCGGCATAGCCTATTTGTGCTTTACAAAGGGTGAATTGATTAAGTTGCTCATTGCCATGGACAGCATCTACAAGGGTGATAACACCATCTAATAAAAAGCGTTGTGCTAATACTTCATCGCTGAAGAATGTTTGAATAACAGGCCCAGGATCAGCCATGCCAGTACATTCTATTAACAGCCGATCAAACTGCAATGTTCCTAAATCTATAGCATCTACTAGCTTATAAAGTGCAGCGGCTAATTCATTATTACTACTACAACAGATACAACCATTACTTAAAGTAGTAATTTGAGTTGCTTTATCGGCTAATAGTTGATCATCTATAGCGACTTCTCCAAATTCATTTTCAATCACCGCTATTTTTTGACCGTGTTGAGTGTGGAGAATGTGTTGTAATAAGGTAGTTTTACCAGCGCCGAGAAAGCCAGAAATAATGGTAGTAGGGATAGCAGTAGTCATTTTACAATCTACCTAACAACAGCGAAAGCCACCTTTCCCACCATATCTGGCTTCTTGACGATCTCTGAAAAATTCTTGGTAAGTCATGATAGGTTTATCAGGATGATTTTTTTTCATATGTTCAACATAGGTTTCATAATCAGGAATACCTACCATCATACGGGCAGCTTGTCCAAGATACTTACTTGCCTTACCTAAATTACCAAACATTAGTTTTCCTTTTAACGACAGCGCCCTCATGGTAAACCATGAGGGACTACTCTTTACTAACTCTTAGTGTGCTGTTGAAAGCTTAACTCCACCTTCAGGTATAGGCACATAAGGTGTTTCTTTATCAGTCCGTTGAGGATTTCTAAATCCTTGAATACCTGTGATGATACCGAAGATTAGCAAGCTTGCTACTACTAACAAGAATAGTACAGTTAATCCTACCGTAGTGTAGTTGTTAATCACAACATGATTTAAGTTATTTAAATCTATTTCAGCTTTAAAAGCTTTACCTTCAACTGAATCTTTCGCAAAATCATTAGCTGATTTACCTTCTTGTCTAAGTTTAACGGCAAGATCTAAAGATTCTTTATTGGCTACTACAAATACCGCCGCTTTTTCTTTGTAATTGGTTACATTATTCATAAAGACTGGTAAGTTGATGAAATTTGCCCAGGTAGTAATGACCAATAACCATGCGCAAGGGATAATGGTGACCCATGCATATTTGGCACGTTTCATCTTAACCAGCACTACAGTACCTAATACTAAAGCAACGGCAGCTAACATTTGGTTAGATATACCAAATAGTGGCCATAAACTCTTCACCCCGCCTAATGGATCAACAACACCTTGATACAATAAATAACCCCATAAACCGACACAACCAAAGGTTCCTATTAAGCTGGCAAAGATAGAATCGGTTTTCTTGAGGAAAGGAATAAAGTTACCTAATAAGTCTTGTAACATGAAACGACCAGATCTGGTACCGGCATCTAAGGCAGTTAGAATAAATAGCGCTTCAAATAGAATACCGAAGTGATACCAGAAACCCATTAGATTAGCGCTTGGCATGATATTATGGAAAACATGAGCAATACCAACGGCAAGCGTTGGCGCACCACCTGCACGGTTGAGGATAGAAGGTTCACCAATATCTTTAGCTGTTTGCATTATCATATCGGGTTGAATGACAAATCCCCAAGAGCTGATTTTAGCTGCTGCTATTTTGCTTACATCTGCTAAAGCTAGCCCTGCATCAGCATGATTTAGCAGATGAATATCTGGCATAGTAAAGCCAAGTGAAGCAGGTGGCACATTCATTGCGAAATATAAACCTGGCTCAATAATACAAGCCGCTACTAACGCCATGATTGCTACAAAGGATTCCATCAACATAGCACCATAGCCTATGAAACGTGCATCCACTTCATTAGGTAATAGTTTGGGGGTTGTTCCGGAGGAGATTAAAGCATGGAAACCAGAAACAGCACCACAGGCAATGGTGATAAATAAGAATGGAAATACTGCTCCACCCCATACCGGGCCACCGCCATTGATAAATTGAGTTAAAGCCGGCATTTCTAAATCAGGGCGTAGAATCACAATACCTATGGCTAAACCAACTATCACGCCTATTTTTAGGAAAGTTGCTAGGTAGTCACGTGGCGCTAAAATTACCCAAACAGGTAACATAGCAGAAATAAAAGCATAACCAATTAAGATAAAGGTAATAGTAGTATCTTTAAAAGTTAGCATGTGCGCCCATTCGTGTTTATGGGCTATAACACCACCAAACCAGATAGCTAAAACAAGTAAAACGATACCTATTATAGCAACTTCGCCTACTTTGCCAGGGCGTAAGAAACGCATATACACACCCATAAAGAGCGCTATAGGGACAGTAGAAAATACGGTAAATACTCCCCATGGGCTGTCAGCAAGAGCTTTTACCACAATTAAAGCTAATACTGCTAAGATGATGATCATGATCAAGAAGCATCCGAAAAGCCCGATGGTTCCAGCTATAGGCCCCATTTCTTCTTTAATCATTTCGCCTAATGAACTTCCGTTTCGGCGGGAGGATAAAAATAGTACCATAAAATCTTGCACAGCGCCTGCTAAAACAACGCCTGCCAAAATCCATAGGGTACCTGGTAAATAACCCATTTGAGCTGCAAGCACAGGGCCTACTAAAGGGCCTGCACCGGCAATAGCCGCAAAGTGATGACCAAATAAGACATATCTATTAGTAGGTACATAATTTAATCCATCATTATTAATAACTGCCGGCGTTGCTCTAGTAGGATCTAAACCCATCACTTTATTAGCTATATAAAGGCTATAGTAACGATAAGCTACCAAGTACACAGCTATTGAAGCTGCCACGATCCATAGTGCACTAATGGATTCCCCTCTTCTTAGTGCCACTACCCCCAATGAACAAGCACCAATAAAACCAAGGATAACCCACGGGATATGATGGAAAAATTTATTGCTTTTCATAGAAACCCTTAATAAAGTTCAGTAAACGATTAAGTAAATTAATACAATTTATTACGGAAATATGCATATATATCATTTTTAAAAAAATAGAAACATTAGCCACAAGTAGTAATTAATTTGGCTAATATTATCAATTAGCACAAGATTGTTAAATAAGTGTATAGTATGTTTAGTTAACAGGCTATACTGCTAATTAATAAAAAGAACTATTATTACTTATTTGTTAATCTTTAACTATTAAAATTATTCAATAAAGATGACAAAATTTGTCTCTTTAAGGCTTTTGTCTACTTGTATTTAAAATAGTATCAGTAAGTTTAGCCAAGTTAATTGAACTATTGAGAGGTCTGCAAAGAATGATGTGATGCATGATGCTGTACAAAATAAGCTGTAATTAGAGTTCTGGCTTATTTTTTGCCTATAACAATCTATTAACAGAGGGTTATATTATGAAAAAGCTACATCATGGCTTTACTTTGATAGAAATAATACTAGTTATTATGATTATTGCCATTATGACTGCTATTGCTATTCCAGCCTATCAGCACTATCTTACCAAGGCGCGATTAGCAGAAGTTTTCTCGGTAGCTTCTGGACTAAAACCTCGAGTTGTGGAATCTTATTTTTTTAAAAAAACATGCCCTATAAATAACAATGGCAGTAATACTTTTATAGTGGCTCCTACCGCTTATGCAACTAAGATTATTAATGATATTACTGTGGCTACAGGAACTAGTGGTTGTGATATTATAATCACTATTAAAAACGATGCGCCAGTTGCAGCAGAAGTAAAAGGCAAGATAATTAATTTACAGTTGATATCAACGAATACCTCAGGTGCGATGGCATGGCAGTGTGTTACTACTATCCCCGAGCCAGCCAAATATTTACCTGCTAGCTGTGTTAATTAAAAAACCTATGTTAGGTATAAGGCCCTTGTTATAAGGGCCTTCTTCTATCTAGCTTGTTTAACGCTTTTGGCTAATTCATAGCAGAGAGATTGAACATTTTTTATCGCTTGGTCGGGGCAGCTAGCTGTTTCTATTTGTTTGACTAACGCTGAGCCTACTACCACGCCATCGGCTGATTTAGCTATGGAGGCAGCCTGTTCAGGAGTCCGAATACCAAAGCCTACGCAAATAGGTAAAGAGGTGTGAGTTTTTAAGTCTTTAACTGCTTTGCTAATTTGTTGTTCAGTAGAACTACAAGCACCTGTCACACAAGCTACCGAAACATATTAGATAAAGCCTGAAGCATTAGGTAAAAGCTGTGATAATCTTTTCTCATCGGTGGTAGGCGTTGCTAACCTAATGA
>CALYQH010000082.1 GCA_945283395.1 uncultured Ventosimonas sp.
ATGGTACGTGGTGATGTTGCAGCTTGTAAAGCAGCAACTGATGCAGGAGCTGCAGCAGCTCAACGCGTTGGTGGTGAATTAGTTGCAGTACATGTGATCCCACGTCCACATGGTGATTTGGAAGATCTATTTCCAATTAAAATGTCTGCAGAAAAACCATTGGACTAAGTCACGATTTGCTTATTGAGGTGTGAGTTTGCTAGCTAAAATCGCACCTCTGTTTGCCAATTAGAGTTAATGATTTGCATGCTACAAAATAGATTATTTAGTTATTGATTAAAGAGATTTAACATAGCAAATTTATAGATGTTTTTGTAACATGCTGATAGTGGAGGACTCATGAGATTAGCCGTTGTCGTAGGACAAGTTGTTTGTACTGTAAGACAAGCTGGGTTTGAGCAAGAGCGTTTACTTTTTGTCGATTTAGTCGACAAACAAGGCGCAGCTACAGGCGAACGTCTTGTCGCAACTGACTCTGTAGGTGCCGGTGATGGTGAGTGGGTCTTAGTTGTTAGTGGTAGTGCAGCACGCAAAACCATTCACAACGCCAGTGGAGTCGGATCACCAATTGATGCCAGTGTTATTGGTATCGTCGATGAAGCAGTTGTTAATGGTAAAATTTTCTACCATAAGTGAGGTATAGTGTGGATATCAACCCAAAAGAAATTGAACAAGTTGTCAGAGCGGTGCTGACTTCTATCGATAGTAGTCAAAGTAAAACCCCAGCATCCTCTGTGCCACAAAAAGTTGCCGAAGGTGTATTTAATGAATTAGATGATGCTGTTGCTGCTGCCAGACAAGCACAACAGGCATTAAAAACAATTGCAATGCGTAACCTTGCTATTGGTGCCATTCGTAAAGCAGGTGAGCAATACGCTAAAGAATTAGCTGAGCTAGCTGTTGCAGAAACAGGTATGGGGAGAGTAGCTGATAAAACAGCGAAAAATATTGCCCAAGCTAGAGGTACGCCAGGAACAGAATGTTTAAGACCTGAAGTTTTAACAGGCGATCATGGTCTTACTTTAATTGAAAATGCTGCTTGGGGAGTTGTTGCTTCAGTGACTCCTTCAACTAATCCTGCGGCGACTGTTATTAATAACTCAATCAGTATGATTGCTGCTGGAAATACTGTAGTTTTCGCTCCTCACCCAGCTGCTAAGAAAGTGTCACAACGAGCTATTACCTTATTGAATGAAGCCATCATTGCTGCTGGTGGCCCTGCTAATTTAGTAGTGACAGTAGCTAATCCTAATATTGAAACAGCCCAACGTTTATTCAAATATTCAGGTATAGGTCTGTTAGTCGTAACAGGTGGTGACGCAGTTGTTGAGTCTGCTCGGAAACATACAGATAAACGTCTTATTGCAGCTGGCGCAGGAAATCCACCTGTAGTGGTTGATGAAACTGCGGATATTGATAGAGCTGCTGAAAAAATCGTTTATGGTGCTTCTTTTGATAACAATATTATTTGTGCTGATGAAAAAGTACTTATAGTAGTAGATTCAGTAGCTGATCAATTAGTGGCAGCTATGCAACGTAATAATGCAGTATTAATTACAGCTGAACAGGCTAAACAATTACAGCCAATTTTATTAACTAAAATTGATGAACATGGTAAAGGTACAGTGAGTAGAGACTGGGTCGGTCGTGATGCTTGTAAGATAGCAGCAGCAATTGGCTTAAAAGTACCAGAATCAACTAAATTGTTAATTGTGGAAACTCCTGAAAATCATCCTTTTGCAGTAACTGAATTGATGATGCCAGTATTACCTATTGTTAGAGCTAAATGTGTTAATCAAGCTATTGACTTAGCCGTTAAATTAGAGGGTGGCTGTCACCATACAGCAGCTATGCATTCTCGTAATTTAGAAAACTTAGATAAAATGGCTAATGCAATAAATACAACTATCTTTGTTAAGAATGGTCCTTGTATTGCAGGTTTAGGTTTTGGTGGTGAAGGCTGGACAACCATGACCATTACTACACCTACCGGTGAAGGTGTTACGTGTGCGCGTACCTTTGTTAGACTACGCCGTTGCGTATTAGCTGATAATTTCCGTATAGTGTAAGTAAGGATAAGTTTAATGACCCAAAGAAATGCAGATGAGTGGTTAAATCACCGTTTATTGTTAGCGGAGAAGCAACTACAACAGCCTAAACAAAAACCTGAGCATATTTCTAATGACTGGTTTTTGGGTATTGATTTGGGTACTTGTAACATTGTATCTATTGTTATAGATAAAGATGCCAACCCAATTGCTACACGCTTAGATCAAGCTGATGTAGTAAGGGATGGTATTGTATGGGATTTCTTTGGGGCTGTAGCAATAGTAAAAAAACAACTTGCTAGTTTGCAACAACAACTAGGTGTTGAATTTACAACCGCTGCAACCTCATACCCACCTGGAACTGATCCTAGAATATCAGTAAATGTATTAGAGGCAGTAGGACTAAAAGTAACTCATATTGTAGATGAACCTTCCGCAGTTGCTAATATGTTACGCCTTAAAAGTGCTGCTGTGGTTGATATTGGTGGCGGCACAACAGGTATTGCGGTCATTAAGGATGGTCAAGTTGTTTATTCAGGCGATGAAGCCACTGGTGGTCATCATGTTTCGCTTACTATTGCTGGTAGTCTAAATCTATCTATAGAAGAAGCAGAAACTAAGAAAAAACAACAAGGCACAGAAATTTGGCCTATTGTTAAGCCCGTATTTGAAAAGATGGCGGATATAGTAAAAGATCATCTCAAAAATTATCAAGTTGATGAAATTTATTTATCAGGTGGTTCTTGTGCCTTACCTGGTGTGGGTACTTTATTTGAACAGCTTTTTCCAAAACATAAAGTAATACTTCCTAGCTTACCTATTTTTATTACTCCTTTAGCAATTGCAGCTTATGGTATGGAGAATGACAATGAATCTTAATGATGTTAGCCATGTAGTTTATCGCGCCTTAGATGTAATAAATGCTCGGTCTGTACGTGAGTTTAGTGTTCCACCACAGTCTTTTGTTGGTTGTGGAGCAGTAGCTCGTTGTGGCGAGGCTATGGCTGAACGTGGATTAAATCATGTTTTTATTATGGTTGATGGCTTTCTTCATCAGCACGGCATTGATGAAGGAGTATACCGTTCTCTACAAGCTGCCAATATTCAATACAAAATCATCACCTATGCAGGGGGAGAACCTACTACCCAGGTAGTTGAAGCAGCAGCTGCACAGTTACTTGACGCAAAATGTGATAGTGTTCTGGCCATAGGTGGTGGTTCTGTATTAGATGCTGCTAAAGTAACAGCTATGCTAGCGGCTAATGCTAATTTACAGATTGAAAGCCTAACAAAACCTGCTACCCAATTACAAAGAAGATTACCATTAGTTGCTATTCCAACGACCGCTGGTACTGGTTCAGAATCTACTAATATTGCTGTCATTACTAATGCGGAAACTCATCAAAAACAATTATTAGTACATTCACAATTGATTCCTGATTTAGCTATTATTGACGCTAACCTAACTTTAGATATACCCCCATTCATAACAGCTATTACAGGTATTGATACTTTAACTCACTCTGTTGAGACTTATATAGCTAAACATGCCAATGATGTAACTAAAAGTTTAGCTTATAGAGCTATTACATTAGTAGGAGAGGCTTTACCTCATGCAGTTGGTCAAGGTAATAATATAGCTGCTAGTGAGTCTATGATGTTGGCGTCCTTTATGGCCGGTATGGCTTTTTCTAATGGCGGGTTGGGACTTTGCCATGCGATGGCTCATCAAATTGGTGGAAATACCTTATTCCACATGGCATGTGTAATGCTATTTTATTACCGGCGGTAATGAGATTTAATCAATTAGTATGTAAAAAAGAATTTGCTGAAATAGGTCATGCATTAACAGGTAAAAGAATAGAAGCAGAGGAGACAATAGCTGCTGTACAGCAATTAATTTATGATGTTGGGCTTACCAAATCACTAACAGAACTTGGGGGTAAAAGTGAAGACATGCCGCAATTAGCAGAAGCAGCTTTGCAAGATGGTTGTTTGGCAACAAATCCTAGAACAGTGACTAAAGATCAAGTTATAGCAGTATATCAAGATGCTTTAACGGTTTGATAATTTTTTATTAGTATTACACAAAAGTAAAGAGAGTAGGAGATCGGCAATATGGGTATAAATGAGATAATTGTCTATATCATGATGGCATTTATGATAATAGCAGCCTTCGATCGTATCCTTAACCAATTTGGGGGTTCGGAAG
The DNA here is from genome assembly GCA_945283395.1 of uncultured Ventosimonas sp. Classification (GTDB taxonomy): domain Bacteria; phylum Pseudomonadota; class Gammaproteobacteria; order Pseudomonadales; family Pseudomonadaceae; genus Entomomonas. Next base: position 4,261 of record CALYQH010000082.1, read on the forward strand.
CTATTCTAGGGAAAATAGGTTTAGGCAAAGTAGGGAAAAGCATAGGAGGCTCTGGAGAACAGTTCGAAGAAGGTTTTATGGCAATGGGGGCTTTAGGTTTAGCTATGGTTGGAATGACCGCCCTAGCTCCAGTTATTGCTAAATTGTTAGGCCCTGTGTTAATTCCTTTGTATGAAAGTATAGGCGCAAGCCCAGCTATGTTTGCTGGTACTTTATTAGCTTGTGATATGGGAGGATTCTCTTTAGCTAAGCAATTGGCTGGCGGTGATACAGCTGCATGGTTATATTCAGGTACTATTTTAGCTGCCATGATGGGGCCTACTCTTGTCTTCACTATCCCTGTTGCTTTAGGCATTATTGATAAAGCAGATCGCCGTTATTTAGCTTTGGGAATTTTGGCAGGTATTGTAACTATTCCCATAGGCTGTATTGCAGGTGGTTTGGTAGCAATGTTTAGTGGTGTGGAAATGAATGGTCAGCCTGTTGCCTTCACCCTTACACTCATCCTTATCAATATGATACCTGTAATTATTATTGCTGCACTTATTGTAATAGGACTAAAACTTTTTCCTGAAAAAATGATTTCAGGTTTTCAGATCTTTGCTAAATTACTAGTAGCTATTATTACGGTAGGGTTGGTAGCTGCGGTATTACAATATACTACAGGTTGGACTTTTATTCCTGGTTTAGATCCTATTTTTAGTGAAATAGGAGCTATCAACCCTGATATAAGAGCTATTGAGACTATTGGTGCTATTGCTTGTATCTTACTAGGTGCTTATCCTATGGTATTTTTAGTGAGCCGCTGGTTTGGTAAGCCTTTAATGAAAGTTGGTAACCTATTAAGAATGAATGAGATCGCTGCTGCAGGAATGATAGCAACTTTAGCTAATAATATTCCAATGTTTAGCATGATGAATAAAATGGATGAGCGCGGCAAAATTATCAATTGTGCTTTTGCTGTATCAGCAGCTTTTGCTTTAGGTGATCACTTAGGCTTTGTGGCTGGAGCTGGTGCATCAAGCATGATCTTCCCTATGATCGTCGGTAAGTTAGTGGGTGGTGTAACAGCTATTGGTGTGGCTATGATGATTGCCCCTAAAACTTCTGCCCCTCTTGTGGCAACTACTGAAGAATCAGTTGAAGCAGAAGCGAATTAAGGAGCTAATTTTATGGCTAGTACAGTAATTCGTAGCGTAGGTATAGATGTAGGTACTACTACAACTCAGGTTATTTTCTCTCGTCTTGAGTTAGTTAATCGTGCCTCTGTTTCACAAGTACCACAATATGAATTTACTAAAAGAGAAATTGTTTATCAAAGTCCCGTTATTTTCACACCCATCGATTTTGAAGGTCGTATTAGGGAAGAGGAATTACTAGCCTTTATTTTAGATCAATATCGTGAAGCAGGAGTAACACCTGAAGAAATACAATCAGGGGCTATTATTATTACCGGGGAGACATCAAAAGCTCGTAATGCTAGACCTGCTGTTTTGAAACTAGCTGAAACATTAGGTAATTTCGTAGTAGCTACAGCAGGTCCAAATTTAGAGTCCATCATTGCAGGTTTTGGCTCAGGAGCAAGCGAATTATCCCGTGTTACAATAGGCCGGGTAATGAATATAGACATAGGTGGCGGTACTGCTAACTATGTTTTATTTGAAGCAGGAGATACAGTTAGTTCGGCTTGTCTTAACATAGGTGGGCGTTTGTTAGAAACAGATCAACAAGGCCGAATACTTAGAGCACATGCACCGGGTAGAGTTGTTTGCGAGGCTTTATTCGGTAGTTCTTGTGATCCGTTAACCTTAACTAGACAACAGCTAGAGCAGGTCACAGACCTTATGGCCGATTTGCTCTACCAAGTGACCATAGGTCAACCATCTGAGTTAGCAAATCAATTGCTTATGACAGATGCTATGCCACCTTCAGGATTATTAAATGCACTGACCATTTCTGGAGGTGTGGGTACTTGTGTTTACCAAACGGTAAACGATGATGAATTATTTAAATTTGGTGATATAGGGCCGTTGTTAGCTCGTGCAATATTAAAGCATGATGGATTTAAACAACTGCATTTGCAAAAACCAAAACAAAC
>CALYQH010000083.1 GCA_945283395.1 uncultured Ventosimonas sp.
CTCGCATAGCGTCCTCTAGGTCCAGTATGGCTAAATTTGCCACCTGGTCCTTGTGTTTGCTGGAATGGTCCTCCTCGCCAGGGTAAAGGATAGCGATAAGGTTTAGGATAAGTACGAGGATCACCTAAGGCATAAGCTAATTTTGGTGAATAACGCATAGGCTTAGTTTTGTCATAAGGTGTCAGAGTGACTAGGCGAATTTCTTTACGTGGAGGTAATACCCAACGTAATTTTTTATTAGAGGCTCCAACTACATTCTCAGTGTTTTCTAGGGTTAATTGAATTTCCACCGGTGCATAAAGTTCATTATGAATTTTTAAAGTTTCACCACCTGCATGTTTTACCGTACTAAGTTTTACCTGCGTTTCTATATGCTCAACTATATCATCATTGAATTCAACAATAGTGGCTCCAGCTTGTTGTTTATCTGTATAGGTAACCACTCCATTAGCGTCTACATATCTATAAATAGGGGCTGCTAAGGAATAGTAATGTTGAGTAAATAATACAGTAGTGGCAGTAATTAGAGAATAAGTCTGCTTATTTAAAAAAGCAGTAATCATATAACAACCTCAAATTTATCAGTTAGTTTATTAGATAATAGGCGTTTTATAAAAATTATGAATAATAATCCCATGACTGGTTAAGCTACTATATGCCATTCCTAAAATCTAAGGTTTCTATTAGTATATTCGTAATTAATTAAATGCATTAATTTATTTAATGATAAAATAACACAAGTTACAAAATAAAGGTAAATGAACCATAATTCTAGTTTTTTTTCGGGTAAAATAGTTAAAGAAGAATATAGTAAGAAGGAACGTGATATGAAATATATTGTTGTAACAGCAATAATGACTTTGCTAACAGCTTTGCCTGTAGTTGCGCAAGCTTATCGTTGGGTTGATGACAAGGGACAAGTTCATTATAGTTCCCAGCCGCCGCAAAATGAAAAGTCGGAAAAAATTAAAATGCCTACTCTTCCAAAGCTTAATGACGCAGATGTTAGAGCTCAAGAAGCAGCAATAGCAAAGCAAAAAGAAAAAGAAGCCAAACAGGCTAACTTGGATAAGGCAGCCCAACAAAAAACAGCGCAAACTAATGAACAGTTAAAAAAAGCTTGTGAAGGAATGAGAAAAGATTTAGCGCTATATCGTAGCCAACCGAAAGTTCGGGTTAATGTCAATGGTGAGGCACGGCGTTTGACTCCAGAAGAATTGGATAAACGTATAAGTGATTTAGAAAAATCTATTAAAACAAATTGCCAAGACTTTTAGAGATAAAGACTTTAAATAGAAAAGCAGGTAGGTAGCCTGCTTTTCTGTTTGGGGCTATATTAAGGTAACTTTTATAATATGCTAATAAAACAGTATTTTTTGGTGATTTCTGCTCTTATGTCTGTTATTTAAACACTATAAATTTTAGTTTATAGCTGATTTTGATGGAAACCTTTAATAAGGCTTGACTTATTAGCCATTAACAACAACAATTACACCTAATCGCGGATAGATATTTTATATAAAATATTATTTCAGTAGATCATGACGCTTACCTGCGTCGACTAACGTTTGCCCAACATGCGTTACCTCGCTATGGGTAAGAAAGCTCATTATCATGGGTTTTCTTATATTTATTTAACCAGCAGCTGATGTAGTCGGCAATTATCATTGTACATGTTCTGCTGGTAGATAAGTTTTTCATAAAAAAAGTGAGTGATTTCGATTTTGAGGTGAATTAGCGTGGAACTATTATCTGGCGCAGAAATGGTAGTGCGTTTTTTAGTCGATGAAGGGGTAAAATACGTTTATGGCTATCCAGGCGGCGCGTTATTGCATCTTTATGATGCCTTATTTAAAGAAAAACAACTGACGCATATCCTTGTTCGCCATGAGCAAGCAGCTACTCATATGGCTGATGGCTATGCTCGGGCTACGGGTAAAGCTGGTGTGGTAATGGTAACTTCTGGGCCTGGTGCAACTAATGCTATTACAGGAATTGCAACGGCTTTTATGGATTCCATTCCTATGGTTGTTATTTCTGGTCAAGTGGCTACTTCCCTAATAGGATCTGATGCTTTTCAAGAAGTTGATATGGTTGGTATCTCTAGACCTGTAGTAAAACATAGCTTTATGGTTAGGCATGCTTCAGAAATACCCGAGATTATGCGTAAAGCTTTCTATATTGCAGAGTCTGGTCGTCCTGGTCCGGTTGTTATAGATATTCCCAAAGATACTTGTAATCCAGCCGAAAAATTTGAGTATAAATTTCCTGAAAAAATAAAATTGCGTTCTTATAACCCTGTGCTAAAAGGGCATTCAGGCCAGATACATAAAGCAGCTGAATTATTATTAGCTGCTAAACGCCCAGTTATATGTGCAGGTGGAGGGATAATCTTAGGTCATGCATCTGCGCAATTAACTCAATTAGCACATAAACTACATTTACCAGTTGCTAATACACTTATGGGGTTAGGCGGATATCCTGGATCTGACCCACAATTTATCGGTATGCCAGGAATGCATGGGAGCTACGCAGCCAATATGGCAATGCACCATAGTGATGTAATATTTGCCGTGGGCATGCGTTTTGACGATAGAGTGACTAACAATATCAAGAAATTTTGTCCAAATGCTAAAGTTATCCATATAGATATAGATCCTGCCTCTATTTCAAAAACCATCAAAGCCGATATTCCCATTGTGGGGCCAGTAGACACTGTCTTGACAGAACTAGTGGCTATTGTTAATGAGCTATCAAGAGATTTTGATGCTAAAGCAATGGATGATTGGTGGAAGCAAATTAATGAATGGCGTGTTAATGGGCTCTTTCCTTATGAAATGGGTGATGGTTCCCTTATTAAGCCTGAGTATGTTATAGAAACTTTATATCAAGTAACTAAAGACAAGGATATTTATATTGCTTCTGATGTAGGGCAGCATCAAATGTTTGCTGCGCAACATTACCTTTTTGATAAACCTAATAGATGGATTAACTCAGGTGGTTTAGGTACTATGGGCTTTGGTCTCCCTGCTGCAATGGGTATTAAGCTAAATTTTCCGACAGCAGATGTAGCCTGTGTGACTGGTGAAGGCAGTATACAAATGAATATACAAGAGCTCTCTACCTGCTTACAATATGATTTACCGGTAAAGATTATTTGTTTGAATAATGGTGTATTAGGTATGGTTAGGCAATGGCAAGATATGCAATATAACAGCCGATACTCACATACTTATATGACTTCCTTGCCGGACTTTCAAAAATTGGCTGAAGTTTATGGACATATAGGGATTAATGTAGAAAAAGCAGCTGATTTAAAAGGGGCAATGGAAGAAACTTTCTCCCTAAAAGATCGCCTCGTATTTTTAAATATTAAAACAGATCCTAATGAACATGTTTACCCTATGCAAATTCGAGATGGTTCAATGCAGGAAATGTGGCTTAATAAAAGGGAGCGTACTTAAATGAGGCATATTATTTCTTTACTTATGGAAAATGAGCCTGGTGCCTTATCCCGAGTTGTTGGCTTGTTTTCACAACGTAATTACAACATCGAAAGCTTAACCGTAGCAGCTACCGAAGACCCTACAGTATCACGGCTAACTCTTACTACTGAAGGTCAACCCGAAGTAATTGAGCAGATTACAAAAAATCTCAATAAATTAATAGAAGTAGTTAAATTAGTCAACTTATCAGAAAGTGAACATATTGAGCGTGAATTATTATTAGTAAAAGTAAAGGCTACTGGTTCTCAACGCTCAGAAATAAAGCGAACCGCTGATATTTTTAGAGGCCAAATAGTAGATGTAACGCCAAATCTTTTCGTTATTCAACTGTCAGGAAGTAGCAGTAAGCTAGATAATTTCATTGCAACTATAGGTGCGATGGCAACTATTATTGAAGTGGTACGAACAGGTGTAACAGGTATCTCTAGGGCTGATAAAGTACTGAGTATTTAGTATTTAAAGTAACTTAATATTGGGAAAGAAGGTATAATCTCTTTCTCAATATCCCATTTAAAAGTCATTATGACTAATTGAAACATTATTAAAGGAAATTGCTATGCGCGTTTATTATGATAAAGACTGCGATCTTTCTATTATCCAAGGCAAAAAAGTAGCTATCATAGGCTTCGGCTCACAAGGGCATGCTCATGCTTGCAATCTAAAAGATTCTGGTATAGATGTGGTAGTAGGATTACGTCAAGGTTCTGCTTCTGTTAAAAAAGCTGAAGCTCATGGTCTTAAAGTAGCAGATGTTGCTACTGCGGTAGCTGCTGCTGATGTGGTAATGATCCTTACACCTGATGAGTTTCAAGGAAAATTATATAAAGATGAACTTGAGTCTAACTTAAAGCAAGGTGCTACTTTAGCTTTTGCCCATGGTTTTGCAATTCATTATAACCAAATAGTGCCACGTGCCGACTTAGATGTAATAATGATTGCTCCAAAAGCTCCTGGCCACACTGTCCGCTCCGAATTTGTTAAAGGTGGTGGTACGCCAGATTTGATAGCTGTTTACCAAGATGCTACTGGCAAAGCTAAAAATGTTGCTTTAGCTTATGCTAGTGCCATTGGCGGTGGACGTGCAGGTATTATTGAAACTACCTTTAAAGATGAGACAGAAACTGATTTATTCGGTGAACAAGCTGTACTTTGTGGCGGATGTGTTGAACTAGTCAAAATGGGCTTTGAAACTCTTGTGGAAGCTGGCTATGCTCCTGAAATGGCTTACTTTGAATGTTTGCATGAACTAAAATTAATTGTAGACCTCATGCATGAAGGTGGCGTGGCTAATATGAATTACTCAATCTCTAACAATGCCGAGTACGGTGAATATATTTCTGGTCCACGGGTTGTTAATGAAGAATCTCGTAAGGCAATGCGGCAAGTTCTAAAAGATATTCAAACTGGTGAATATGCTCAGAAATTCATTGCTGAAGGCGCAGCTAAATATCCAGCTCTTACTGCATACCGCCGACTTAATGCAGCTCATCAGATAGAGCAAGTGGGTGAGAAATTACGGGCTATGATGCCTTGGATTGCTGCTAATAAAATAGTTGATAAAGCAAAAAACTAGTGTTGCTATTACTTAGCATTATAAAACGCGACATTGGTCGCGTTTTTTATCTAAAATGAGTTTAACTGACTACAACTTTTATGAACTAATTGAAAACGCTAGCGTCTTCATATTTTGAGATTGGCAAAAACATTATAGATTTTCTTACAACATTTCTGTTATACATAAGGGCTTTTCAAAAATTGTAATATAACCTATCTCTAATCAACTTAATTAATATGCCGATAAGCAAAAATAAAAGTATTTTTAGATTATTTGAAAGGGAGCTTCTAATATATTGTTTACTAAACAAACTAAATTAATTGAATATATTGAATTAATGATTATTTGAGCAATAGAGATAAAGCAAACAGAAGTATTTCCTAGAAAATTCTACTATGCCGAAAAACTCTTAACTTAATATAAAAATAATTGTTTTTATTATCAACAATTTTTATAAAGTAAATATCAAAATGATAAACTTTTATTTATATGTACTTTTAGCACTATAATTAACTATCTCATGATAGAAGTTCATCGACATTCAAGCTTACATAGGTTAATAAAAACACTTTTGGTGTAAATTAAAATCTTTTCAAATTATATGAAACTTATTAAAGAAAATACCCAACTGTTATTAATTACGAATTTAATTATTATCTTTTTACTAATTCTTTTGCCTTATTTCTTAATACCAAGACATCAGAATGACGATTATTGGTTTTTTTAGAAGGAATTTCATTAAAAAAACATCTAGAACTATATTTCACAATGAGTGGTAGAGTTATTGTTGATTATATTTCTAGTGCTATTTTACAAATAAATAATAGATTTTTGATGGTTATATTAACTAGCTTGGTTATCCCTATATTTATTTATGTTATTGCAACCATACCCTTCTATAAACAAGCTATCAATTACAGAAAAGCAGCTACTACCATTTGGCTACTATTTATCATAGTATTGACCACCAATCCAGCATTGGGAGATACATTTTTTTGGATTGTAGGAGAAACAAATTATATTTTACCTCTATTAGTTTTTGCTGTTTATATAAAATTCATTTTTATATATATTAATAGCGTTATTGCTTACAAACAAGCTATTTGGTTAGGCGTGCTGGCTTTTCTTGGTGGCCTATCAAATGAATCTACTTCCTTGATGGTTATTTATTTAACCGCTTGTTCATCTTATTATCTTTTATAAATAGATACCCCAATACAAAATTGTTAATGTTATGTTTA
>CALYQH010000084.1 GCA_945283395.1 uncultured Ventosimonas sp.
TTGAAGAGATTCTTAAACCTGAAAATATGATAGCGCCTCATTTAGTTCTTACTGATTTAACTAAACATTAATAATGGACCATTGAATAATTCAATGTTATCTCAGTGGTAATTTGGCTATTATATGAATAAGCTAGGCGAACTATCTGTTAGTTCGCCTAGTTAACTTAACGTAACACTAGTAAATTATTGAGGAAGCCCAGTAACTTCAATTCCTACAGGGTATTCAACAGAGAAGCTTAAAGTGGCTTCTTTTTTTTCACTTGGTTGTAATGTCCATGTCCAGTTTATTTGGCCTTCTTTATCTTGGTTAAATTGCTTATCTTTATTAGCGTTAGGAGATAATAATTTGACGCTAATTTGCTCATCTTGTGAGACAGGAATGTGATCTAGCACGTTGATATGTTCAGGAGTAGCTTTGTTATTTTTAACTGTAATTAAATACTCATAAGTGACCTTTTCACTGCTACTGGTAAAACCTGTTTTTTCAGTATAGCGTCTAAGTTGTTTGAAATTAACGGCAATAGCCTCATCTGCTCCTAAATCAAGTTTTAGTTCTCCGTTAGGCATGGTGGTAGCTAGCTGGCTAGTGCTAATAAATTTATTATCCATGAAGCTATTGAGCTTACCTGTTAGTAAAGGAAAATTGCTAGTATTAGTAGTTTTCGCTTGCAAGTAGGCAGTTTGTGCTAGACGTGGTACGGTAATATAGTGAAGTTCGTTAGTTAGTTTAATACTAGTAATAGCTACTTTTTGTTGAGGATTGCCGCTTATTAAAGAGGTTGGCTTATCTATGTTAAAGGAAGCACTAGTTATACTGGAGTCAACGCTTGCCATTTGTGTGAGTGCTTCGATATCTTTAGCCCGACGAATATTAGACAGAGGTCTGGGGGCTGCATCCATCATTTTGGCTGCATCAGCAACACTAGAAGCAGCAGCAATAGGTAATGGCTTTAATTCATCTATTAACCAGTTACTTAGTGTTGGTGGATTACCACTTATTGCCGGTTTAGCAGTAGAAAGAGTCAGTTTTATTTGATGCCAATCTTCGCCAGTTTTTTGGCGTATTACGCCAAAATAATTGAGAATAAGTTGCTTGGTTTTGCTGTTATAGCGTGCGTCATAGAGGGGATACCAACTTGCGCCTAATGTTGTATAGGTTAAATTTAGTTTAACGTTAGCTGGCTTAACTAAATTGAGGCGGACAACTACATTTTTAATGGCGTGGTCATTATTTTGTAAAGGGTCTAGTTGACTTCGTAAAACGCTAAGTTGGTTTTTTAGTTCGCTACGTTGTTTAGTTACTTCTCTTTGTTGAGCTAGAATTTGGCTCAGTTTGTCTTTACGAAGTTGCAGGATATTTTTTAGCTCATTAGCAGTAGGACGTGAGGCGTCTTTACTAGGTGCCAAAATAACTGCTTGGGCTTTTTGTATGAAGGTTTGCTGATTAGTTAATAGGGTCTCTTGATCTGTTAAATCGTTAAGTTGTTGTTGTAAGGTGGTTATTTGTTTGTTGATGGTTTGTAATCTATCATTGATGTTGTACTGTTGGTAGCTTGCTGAGGTGGTAAGATCTAGGATAGTGGTGGGAGCTGTTGCCTCTGCATTAAGTTGTACCGAGTTATCATCTAGGTCGTTAGGAAGGTTTACAAAACTAACTTGGTATTCACCTGCAGGTAGGCTGATTTGTGCTTGGCGAGTAATAGCGGCTCGATCAGCATAGATAGTTACTGCTTTGATGGTAGAGTTTAAGGTGATTTGCTCAGCATAGCAGGAGATACTGAGTGTGCTTAGGCAAATAATAGATAACCATTTGTTCATTGGTAAGTTCCTTTTTGGAGACCCTTCACTCGTATTCTAGCTGGATATTCAACGCTAAAATTAATAGGAATAAGTTGTTTCTCAGCAGGGCTAAGGGTATTTTGCCAAGTTAATTTGCCTTGTTTATCTGGTTGTATATGAGTGGGGCTAAGTAATTTAACTTTGATATTGTCACTTTGTGATACCGGGATATGGTCATTGATCTGTACTTTTACGGGATGAATCTTATTGTTTTGCACGGTTATTTCGTATTGATAAGTGATGCGTTCATTGCTATTAGTAAAGCCGGTTTTTTCAGTATAGCGTTTGAGTTGTTTAAAGGTTACTGCAATTGCTTCATCTACTCCTAAGTCTAGTTTGAATGATTCGTAAGGCATAGTGGTCTTAAGTTGACTAGTAGCTATAAAATGACCATCCATAAAAATAGCTAAGTTTCCTGCTAATAACGGATAGTCACTATTATTGTTCATATCAGCTTGTAAGTAGGCAGTAGGTTGTAATCGTGGGATTATTTTATAGACTAAGTCAGCCTTTAAATGGTCTATAACAGCAATAGTGACTTGTTGCTTGCTGCCGCCACTTATTAACGAAGTGGGTTGGCTAATATTGAAGGAGGTACTAGTCATACTAGTATTAATATTTACTACCTGCCTAGCCGTGGGTTTGTAAAGATTTGCAGAAGGACTGCTCATCATTTTGGCAGAGTTTTCAGCAGCGCTATCATAATCTGCTTTGGCTTCTAATAGTGGTGCAGTTTCGTTATTAGCTATAGCTAGGTGCCAGTTGCCGAGGGTTGGTGCATTGCCTCCTAGCGCAGGTCGGGCTGTAGATAAGGTAAGTTTAACATGCTGCCAGTCTTCGCCAGTTTGTTGTACTACATTGGCTTTATAACTTAGGCTAAGTTGTTGTTGCTGGCTGTTTAATCGAACATCATAAAGTGGCGACCAACTAGCCCCAAAAATGAGATAGTTTAAATTTAACTTAAGTTTTCCAGCTTTTGCCATTAATACTCTAACGGAGACGTGTTTAACTTGTAAATGTCGTTCTTTGTCGAGAGGTAAGTATTGTTGATTAAGTATGTTCAGTTGTTGATTAAGTAGTTGTTGTTGGCTATTTAGTTTGCGTTGATCAGCAAGTAATGTTTGCATTGAACCACTGGTTAAGTTGAGGATTTGTTGTAGTTGCTCACCGGTTGGTCTTTTGATTTTATCATTAATGGCAGTTGCGCTAGTTTGTATATCATGGATGAAGGTAAGCTGGTTGGTAATCACTAGTTGCTGATCTTGCAAATTGGCAAGTTGTTTTTTTAGTTCAGCTCTTTGTTGATCAAGTTTTTGTAATCGCTCATTAGTGTTGCTTTTAAGCCTAGCTTGAACACTGTTTACATCTAATATAGTAGCTGCTGAGCTTGCACTTGCCGTTACTTGTAGGGAGTTATTGTCTAACTGAACTGGTAAATTTTCAAAGACTAATTCGTGTTCACCTGCGCTAAGCTCTATTTCTCCATATCGGGTGACGACAGCTCTATCAGTATAAACAGTAACTGCCTTTATAGTAGAAAGTAGTTGTTGCGGAGTAGCTTGGCAAAAAAGGCTATAGCTACTTAAACAGACAATGGTAAACCATTTTTTCATAACAACATCCTTTTCATGCTCTGGTAAAGAGTTACTTATTTAAAAGATCCTGTATAGCAATACAGGATCTTGTTAAAGTAGCATTTGTAAAAAAAATTTACAAGTTAGCTATTTTGTGTTGTTGCTCTCTTAATTTACTCACGGCTTGTTCAGCTTCAGTAAGTTTAGCTCGTTCTTTGGCTATTACCTCAGTGGGTGCTTTATCAACAAAATTAGCATTGCTAAGTTTGCCTTTGGTGCGGGTAATATCAGCTGTAATTTTTTGAATTTCTTTATCTAACCTAGCTAATTCAGCCGTTTTATCTATTAAACCAGCCATCGCCACTAATACTTCCATTTCCCCTACTAACGTGGTGGCTGCTGCAGGAGCTTCTTCACCTTTAGCTAGTAGGCTAATGCTAGAGAGTTTAGCTAGTTTGAGTAAAGCGGTTAAATTTTGTTGTAAACGGCGTTGATCTTCACTGTTGACATTATTTAATAGCACCGCTAAGGGTTTGCCTGGGTTAATAGCCATTTCGGCTCTAATGTTACGTATGCCGTTAATGAAGGCTTTTAACCATTCTATATCCGCTTCTGCTTGTTTATCTATTTTGTGTTGCTCTGCCACAGGATAAGCTTGTAGCATGATGGTAGGCCCTACTTTGCCAGCTAAACCTTTAATGCTTTGCCAAATTTCTTCAGTGATAAAAGGCATAATCGGATGAGCTAAGCGTAAGATAGCCTCTAACACTCTAACTAGAGTCCGTCTCGTACCTCGTAGTCTTTCTATTGGGGCGGCTTCGTCCCAAAGCACTGGTTTGGAAAGCTCTAGATACCAATCGCAATATTGGTTCCAAATAAATTCATAAAGATTTTGCGCCGCTAGATCAAACCTGAATTGATCTAGTTGTTTGGTCACTTCAGCCTCAGTATGTTGCAATAGAGATATGATCCAACGATCTGCTAGGGTAAGTTCAACCTTTTCATCTTGTTGGCCACAATCTTGATTTTCACATTGTAAAAGTACATAACGGGCTGCATTCCAAATTTTGTTACAGAAGTTACGGTACCCTTCGACCCGTCCCATATCAAAATTAATATCACGCCCTGTGGAGGCTAGTGAACAAAAGGTAAAACGTAGCGCGTCAGTACCATAGCCCGCAATCCCATCAGCAAATACTTTGCGGGCTTGTTTGGCTATTTTGGCAGCATCTTGCGGACGCATTAGGCCCGTAGTGCGTTTTTTTACTAATGTTTCAAGATCAATACCATCGATAAGGTCTAAAGGATCTAATACATTTCCTTTAGCTTTAGACATTTTTTGGCCTTGGCTATCTCTTACTAAACCATGAACATAGACAATTTTAAAAGGAATTTGCGGCGTACCATCTGGGTTCTTTATTAAGTGCATAGTCAACATAATCATTCTGGCTACCCAGAAGAAAATAATGTCAAATCCAGTTACCAACACAGAAGTAGGATGAAAGGTAGCTAATGCTTTGGTCGCCTCTGGCCAACCTAAAGTAGAAAAGGTCCAAAGTCCAGAGCTAAACCATGTATCTAAGACATCTTGATCTTGGGTGAGGGTGATATTGTCAGCTAGATTATGTTGTTGACGAACTTCTTGCTCGTTGCGACCTACATAAACATTACCCTGCTCATCATACCAAGCAGGAATTTGATGCCCCCACCATAATTGGCGACTGATACACCAGTCTTGAATATTACGCATCCAAGCAAAATACATGTTTTCATATTGTTTAGGGACAAATTTGATACGACCATCTTCTACTGCTTCGATGGCAGGTTTAGCCAGTACCGATGCTTTAATGTACCATTGATCGGTTAACCAAGGTTCGATAATAGTTCCTGAACGATCACCACGGGGTACTTTTAAGGCATGATCTTCAATTTTTTCTAATAGTCCTAAGTGTTCAAATGCTTCTACGATAGCTGTTCTTGCGGCAAATCTATCTAAACCTGCATAGGTAGCGGGTAGGCTGGTATTGATGGCGTTGGAAACTGAACCATCTATGTTATAGGCTTGCGCTTCTGACAAAATAGCGCCATCAGCATCTAACACATTAATAAGGGTTAATTGGTGTCTTTTGCCTACTTCGTAGTCATTAAAGTCATGGGCTGGGGTGATCTTTACACAGCCTGTACCGAAGGCAGGGTCAACATATTCATCGGCAATAATAGGAATTACTCTATTAACCAGTGGTAATAAAACGCTTTTGCCTATTAAGTGTTGATAACGTTCATCTGCTGGATGTACTGCAACAGCAGTGTCTCCTAGCATAGTTTCAGGACGGGTAGTAGCTACTATGATATAGTCTTTTCCTTCTTTGGTTTGTTGCCCTTGACTAAGAGGATAACGTAAATGCCATAGGTGGCCTTTTTCATCAAGACTTTCTACTTCAAGATCAGAAATAGCAGTACGAAGTTTACAATCCCAATTAACTAATCGTTTGCCACGATAGATAAGCCCATCATTATAAAGACGCACAAAGGCCTCTTTAACCGCATTAGATAAGCCTTCATCCATAGTAAAGCGTTCTCTTGACCAATCAACAGAAGAACCTAAACGGCGTATTTGGCGAGTGATATTACCACCTGACTCAGCTTTCCATTGCCAAACTTTTTCAATAAATTGGTCACGGCCTAAATCATGGCGGCTGATATTTTGTTGTGCTAATTGCCTTTCAACTACCATTTGGGTAGCTATTCCGGCATGGTCAGTGCCT
>CALYQH010000085.1 GCA_945283395.1 uncultured Ventosimonas sp.
AACTCAGGGGATTTAGAGTATGCTTTGGCATAAATATTAGCTGCTTGTGCATCTCCAGTACCACGAATTTTTTCAGCTTCGCTATAAGCCTTTGCTAAAATAACTTGCTTTTGACGATCAGCCTCAGCACGAATTCGCTCTGCCGTTTCACGTCCTTGTGCGCGGTATTTTTGTGCCTCTTTAGCACGATCGGAACGCATTCTTGCAAACACACTATCATATACTTCTTTTGGTAAATCAATGGCTTTAATACGTATATCTATTACCTCAATGCCTAACTCTTCTTTACCCATCTTGTTTAAAGTGCCAGTGACCGAAGACATTACTTCAGTACGGCCACTTTTAGTTTTATCAGGTGAAGTATTAACCGTAGCATTGACCTCTTTTTCGATATTTTGTACCAAATCAGTCAAATCCTTATTACCAAATTGATTACGTAATGAGGCGTCTAACCGACGGCCTAACCAATTATCAGCCTCGCTTTTAGCACCATGGACACTGGTATAGTATTTAGCAGGATCGACAACTCGCCAACGGGCATAGGCATCTACCATAACCCATTTTTGATCTTGAGTAAGAAAACGCACATTAGGTGTTTCTAGGGTAACTAACCTTTTATCAAATAGCTTAACATTATCCATTACAGGCCATTTGAAATGTAAACCGGGCTTAATATTGTCCTCTACTATACTACCAAATCTTAAGATGATCCCTGTTTGGCTCTCTAGTACAATATACAAAGATCCCCAACCAAATAAACCAAGTAGAACTACCAATACAATTGGAATAATAGCCTTATTAGTCATTAGCGTATCTCCCTTATTCTTAAATCGGGTTTAGGCATTTGATTTACATTATTATTTGTAGGCATGTAAGAACTAGCAGGGTTATTTACACTCGTATTAGGCGTAGTTGCAGAAGTGGTTGAAACAGTTCCGGACTGACTATTTATTAATTTATCTATAGGAAGATAAAGCAATTGATTTTGGCCTCCTTTACTAGAAACAAAAATCTTACTCGTCTTGGTTAATACTTCCTGTAAGGTTTCAATATACAACCTTTCCTTAGTTACTTTAGGCGCCTCTTGATATGCTGCTAACAATTTCTCAAAACGTTCTGCCTCACCTGTTGCTCTGTTAATAAGAGCATCTCTATAACCTATTGATTCTTCTTTTAGACGTGCCGCCTCACCATTAGCTATAGGGATAATGCTATTTTCATAAGCCTGTGCTTCATTCTTTAATTGCTGTTCTTCTTCGCGCGCTTTAATCACGTCATCGAAAGCTGACTGAACTTCAGCAGGAGCACTAGCGCTTTGGATATTGACTTGATCCACTACAATACCAGTATTATAACTTTTCAGCATTTCTACCAATTCAACCTGTACATCATTCTGCAAAGAAGTACGCCCTTTGGTCAGAATATCATTCATGGTCATAGAGCCAGCAATTTGCCTTAAGGCGCTATCTGTAGCATTTTCTAAAACACGCTCAGGGGCATCATTAGCTAATATAAAGCTCTTTAAATCCACAATACGATATTGAACAGTCAATGGAATCTCAACAATATTCTCATCACTGGTTAACATTTGACTATGCTTAGCATTGGTATTTGGATTAGATTTATCATTGCTATAAGTACGTACCGCGGTCACATTAATTTGGAATTTAGTATCCATAGGTGGCAAGTAAAGATGCAACCCGGGCTTGACCGTTTGCTGATATTTACCAAAACGTAAAATAATAGCTTCTTCTTGTTGATCTACTATATAAATGGCTTTTGATAACCAAATACCTACTATGGCTAAAACCACAACAAGTAAGATAGGTAATAACGGAATAGTAAACTCATTACCACCACTACCTTGAGGTTTATTACTAGAAAATCGCTTATTATTACCACCTAATAATTTGTTAAATAACTCTTTAAGTTTAGCAAATACTTCGTCTAAATCAGGCGGACCACCATCACCACCAGTTTTTTTAGGTGGCCCTCCCCAAGGATCTTGATTACGATTTTTATCTTTATCGTCATCATTATTATTTGAATTACCAGGCTCATTCCAAGCCATAATTCCTCCCATAGATTAGTTTAACACCGTTAGCCCATTCTATTATGGCATGAAAAATGCCCTTAACCAGTAAATTATAACAAAATTAATCATTATCTCGGCGAAATTTATTGCAAAGTATGTTATTTCATAGTTCAATGATTTAACCAATTGTTATTTCGTATTTTATTAATCAATAACGGGCAAGCAAGCACTGATTAGCAACTTATGGCATCTCTTTCTAGATCTACTTTCTTAAAATGTCGCTTAATTATTGGCGTTGGCCTGTTCAGCTTAAGCAACTTATCACTTTTACATGCCGAAACAAAGCAACTAGTTAATAAAACTCTCACCATCAATAACCACGCGCTAACAGTTGAAATAGCCAATACGCCACGCCAAAGACAACAAGGGCTAATGTTTAGAAAAACATTAGCCGCAGGAAAAGGCATGTTATTTGATTTCAATGAAGAATTATCGCCTTGCTTTTGGATGAAAAATACCTACATTCCTTTATCTATTGCCTATATTAATAGCCATTATCAGATCACTCAAATAGCAACACTTGAACCCCTTAACCTAACACCTATTTGCAGCCAAGTCAGCATCCGTTATGCTCTTGAAGTACCACAAGGGTGGTTTACCAAGCAAGGAATAACTGAAGGGATGTTAGTAAAAGAGATCCATCCCTAACTGATCAATTAGTTAATAACTGCTTATTACGAACTGCTCCTCTATCCGCGCTAGTAGCTAGCAATGCATAAGCTTTCAGGGCCGTGCTTACTCTTCTGGCACGAGCTGTAGCTGGCTTCCAACCTAGCTTATCTTGCTCCACCCGACGTTCTGCTAACTGCTCGTTAATCACTAATAAGCTAATAGTTCTATTAGGAATATCTATTAAAATTTTATCACCATCTCTTACTAAACCAATAGTGCCACCTGCTGCTGCTTCAGGCGATGCGTGGCCTATTGATAGTCCTGACGTTCCGCCAGAAAAACGACCATCAGTTAATAATGCACAGACTTTACCTAAGCCCTTAGATTTTAAGTAACTAGTGGGATAAAGCATCTCTTGCATACCCGGTCCACCGCGTGGTCCCTCATAACGAATAACTACTACCTCACCCGCTTTTATCTCATCACCTAAAATACCTTTGACTGCTGCATCTTGGCTTTCAAACACATGAGCTGTGCCTTCAAAACGTAAAATGGAATCATCTACCCCAGCTGTTTTAACTACACAACCATCTTCTGCTAAATTTCCATAAAGTACCGCCAAGCCACCATCTTTAGAATAGGCATGAACAAGATCTCTAATACAACCATTCGTCCTATCCATATCAAGCGTTGGCCAACGAGTAGCCTGACTAAAAGCTTGTTCAGTGCGAATACCAGCAGGGCCTGCTCTAAAAAAGGTATGCACCGCTTCATGATGAGTTTGCCCTATATCCCAAAACTCTATAGCTTCTGCCAATGTTTTACTATGTACAGTTGCTACAGAGGTATCTATTAATTTACCCTTAGCTAACTCTCCTAGAATACTAAAAACACCCCCTGCCCGATGCACATCTTCTATATGGTATTTCTGCACATTAGGGGCTACTTTACATAGCTGTGGGATTTGTTTAGAAAGTTCATCAATAATTTTCATATTAAAAGGCACTTCGCCTTCTTGAGCGACCGCTAACAAATGCAAAATCGTATTGGTCGAACCACCCATCGCAATATCAAGCGACATAGCATTTTTAAAAGCGGCCAACGTAGCAATGTTACGAGGTAATACTGAGGTATCATCCTGTTCATAATATCTTTTACAAAGTTCAACTATGGTATGTGCTGCTTTCACAAATAATTGTTTTCTATCAGCATGCGTAGCAAGCGTTGTACCATTGCCAGGCAATGATAAGCCTAATGCCTCGGTTAAACAGTTCATAGAGTTAGCAGTAAACATTCCCGAACAAGAACCACAGGTTGGGCAAGCACTTCGCTCATAAGCGGCCACTTGACCATCAGAATAATGGTCATCGGCAGCTATTACCATAGCATCAATCAAATCTAACTTATGATCAGCTAATTTGGTTTTACCTGCCTCCATTGGCCCACCAGACACAAAAATGACTGGAATGTTTAGACGCATTGCTGCCATTAACATGCCGGGGGTAATCTTATCGCAATTAGAGATACAGACTAAAGCGTCCGCACAATGGGCATTCATCATATACTCCACCGCATCAGCAATAATTTCGCGACTCGGCAAAGAATACAACATCCCGTCATGCCCCATAGCTATCCCATCATCAATAGCAATAGTATTAAATTCTTTAGCTACTCCCCCTGCTTTTTCAATTTCACGAGCCACTAATTGGCCAAGATCTTTTAAATGTACATGTCCCGGCACAAATTGGGTAAAAGAATTAGCTACTGCTATAATGGGTTTATTAAAATCTTCATCTTTCATGCCAGTAGCTCGCCATAACGAACGAGCACCAGCCATATTACGACCTTGCGTAGATATCTTGGAACGATAATCAGGCATTGTAAGCTCCTTTTTTAATCACGATAATAGTTATTATCTACGTGAGTATATTAGCAACAACTCTAGTAAATGGCTGCTAACAATGCGATACAGATAGGGATAACCAAATTGCTCGTAAACTCACAACCACGGTAATATAATGGATAATTATTGTACCGTGATATTTAATAAACAAGCTATTATTTTAGCTAGCTATTAATAAGATTCTCAACCCTTATAATGGTTCCTAGTATTTTTTCTACTTAAAGGGTAACTTCAGTTTCCCTATCTCGGTAACCTAACAAATATAAAATACCATCTAACCCTAAGGTAGAAATAGCCTGTTTTGCCGACCTTTTAACTAATGGTTTAGCTCTAAAAGCTACTCCAAGACCAGCTAACCCCAACATAGGTAAATCATTAGCACCATCCCCTACCGCTATCGTTTGCTCTAAACTGATATTTTCTTTGCGCGCTAGCTCTTTTAATAAATCAGCTTTGCGCTGGGCATCTACTATAGGTTCAACAGCTTCGCCTGTCAGTTTGCCGTCAATTATTTCTAACTCATTAGCATATACATAGTCTATGCCTAACTTGGCTTGTAATTTGTTAGCAAAATAACTAAAGCCACCTGATAAAATAGCCGTCCTGTAACCAAGCTTTTTAAGTTCCGCAAATAAATTCTCGGCCCCTTCGGTTAAAGGCAAATTATCAGCTATTTCTTTCAAAACGCTCTCTGATAGTCCTTTTAACAATGCCAGCCGTTTTTTAAAACTTTCTCGAAAATCTATCTCCCCTCTCATTGCACGGTCGGTAATAGCTGTAACTTGCGCTCCTACTCCAGCGGCTTTAGCTAATTCATCTATCACCTCAACTTCTATGAGCGTAGAATCCATATCAAACACTGCTAATCTTCTGTTACGGCGATAGATACTATCTAGTTGAAATGCAATATCAACACCTAGCTCTACCCCTACTTGCAAAAACTCAGCTTTTAACCTTGCCACATCAGCAGGTTCACCTCTGACCGAAAACTCTATGCATCCTTTACTATGCTCAGGAGAAGCAGCTAAATCGATACGCCCTGACAATCTATCTATATGATCTATATTGAGTCCATGTGCAGCAGTAATAGTGCTTACTCTACACAATTGTTCCGCAGTTACTCTGCGCGTCAACAAAGTCACAATATGGCTTGATTTCCCTTGCCCAGCCACCCATAATTGATAATCTTGTTCTGAGATAGGCGTAAAACGTATTTGTTGATCTAACTTGTATGCACAAAACAACACATCTTTTAAAACATTAGTATCACTCCCTGTAGGGAGTTCAACCAAAATACCAAACGATAGTGTATCATGGATAACTGCCTGGCCTATATCTAAAATTCGTGCTCCGCCTGCGGCTAAAACACCCGTAATAGCAGCAGTAAGACCTGGACGATCTTCACCTGTG
>CALYQH010000086.1 GCA_945283395.1 uncultured Ventosimonas sp.
TGGGGAGGTATTTCGGTTGACCCTACGACTGATTATATGTTTGTTAGTGATACACGTATAGCACAAGTTAACGGAATAACACCTAAAGCTATTAGCTCAAATAAGGCTATCCAACAGATTCATCCTGTCAAGCCAAGTACGCCTTTTGCAGCAATGAAGTTACCCTTTATTTCTCCAATAGGAATTCCATGCCAAGCGCCACCTTATGAAACCATGCAAGCTATAGATTTAAAAACTGGCAAAGCAGTTTGGAACGTGCCTGTAGATACTTTAAAGGATAAAGGAATGTTAGATTTTATTGCTATGAAATTGGCTATACCAATAGGAATGCCAACTTTAAGTGGTTCTATGGCAACTAAAACAGGATTATTATTTTTTGCTGGTAATCACGATTTTTATTTACGGTCTTATAATAGCTATACGGGTCAAGAACTATGGAAAGGCAGCTTGCCAGGGAGAAGCCAAAGTGCTCCTATCAGTTTTATATCACCTAAAACAGGTAACCAATATGTGGTATTAACTGTTAGCGATGCACACTCTTCGCTTAATAAAAGTGATTATGTGATAGCATGGCGATTAGCTGATTAATAGAAGGGACTCCAGCGCGGTTTTTACTGATTAAAATTGATAGGGGAGTATTTTGAAAATGCAAGGTTTTAAGGGGTTTTCTAACAAGACTTTACAGTTTTTGCAAGAGATAACAAGGCATAATAGTAAAGAGTGGTTTGAAGAGCATAGATCACTTTATGATGAAAACCTACTGCATCCTTTTAAGCAATTAGTTGAAACATTAACACCCTGTATGTTAGCTATTGATGAACGTTTTGAAACTAGACCAGCTATAGGTAAAACACTCTCACGTATTCACAGAGATACACGTTTCTCAAGAGATAAATCGCGCTATCGTGGTCGTTTTTGGTTATCCTTTAAACGACCTAGTAAAGACTGGAAAGAATCACCTACTTATTTTTTGAAATAGCTACAGATTGGTATCGTTATGGCCTAGGATATTATTCGGCCCCGAAATATAAGATGGATTTACTACGACAGCTCATAGAACAAGATATTAAAGCTTTTGAAAAGCTAATTTACTATTACCAGTCTCCTTTTGAATTAATAGGAGATAGTTATAAAAGATCTCTTAATAAAGCATTGCCAGAACATATAGCTACTTGGTACAACCGTAAAAACTTGGCAATTATGGTAAGCTCTCAGCAAGTTGAACGTCTTTTTAATAAACAATTAGTCAACGAGCTAACTAGCACATTTCAACAACTAGCCCCGCTCTATCATTATTTACAGAAAATAGAAACTTATAATCAATAGTTTTGTAAATATAGCTATCTGAATACAAAGCACAAAGTGCTATTAGTTAGAAAAGAGAAATTACTGCTAAAGAGATAGCAAAAGAAACAACCTTTCGCATTTTTCAATCTGTTATATAACAATGTATCAGAGATGATTACTAGTGATTATTAAAGTTTCTAACTTTAATTTAAGAATATTGATTGATGAGTGTTAGTTTACTGATAATTACTGAAAGAATTATAATAACGCTTAACTAACATACAAAAATAGGATATAAATTCTGTGCTTAGCCCTGCTAAATTAAAACCTAAACAAGAAATGAAAAGAGGGCTTATTGCCGCTATACCTATTATGCTTAGTTTTATTCCCTTTTCGTTAGTTTTAGGCGCCCAAGCTATTCAAAAGGGAATGATAACAGGGGAGATTACCTTGCTAACCGCTCTAAACTTTGCTGGAGGCTCAGAATTCGTAGCGGTAAATTTATGGACATCGCCACCACATATTTTGCTTATAGCTTTAATGACTTTACTAGTAAATAGTCGCTATATTCTAATGGGGGCAGCGTTAACTCCTTACTTAAAAGATTTACCAAAGGGCAAAGTTTTAGCTGCTTTATTTTTAATGTGCGACGAAAGCTGGGCTATGGGATTTACTGATGCAAAAAAATCATCTTGCCAACAATTTAACTATTACTACTATGTAGGTGCCAGTATCGGCATGTATATAACGTGGATTAGTTTTACTACTGTAGGAGCTTTGATTGGCCCCCTAATAGGTGACGTTACTCATTATGGCTTTGATATGGCATTTGTAGCAGTCTTTCTCGTGTTACTTAAGGGAATGTGGAAGGGAGTTTTAGCTGCTTTTCCTTGGTTAATAAGTTTATTAGTCGCAATAACCAGCTACTTGTTATTACCTGGTGCTTGGTATGAAATATTAGGAGCGCTAGCAGGTTTAATGGTAGCAATTATAATGGCTAGCTATGATTGATATAACTGTATTATTAACTATCTTAGCAATGGCCATTGTTACTTACTCAACCAGAGTCACAGGCTATTTATTGTTGCATAATAGAAAATTAAGTCCTCGCTTAGCTAAGGTATTGGAAGCCATTCCTGGTTGCGTTTTAATAGCCGTTATTGCCCCAGCATTTGCCACTACCCATATAGCTAATTTATTAAGCTTACTAATTACTTTACTATTAGTTTGTCGTTATTCATTGTTGTCAACAGTTATCTTAAGTATTGCTGTTACAGTTCTATTGCGTCACTATATACCCTATTAATAAAATAGGCTTAGGTGGTTCCAACGTGCGTAAACTGCATAATTTTTTAAAAAATCTTCCTGTCAGTCGTAAATTGATGGCAGCACTTTTTGTGTTATTAATTACCATTATTGTTATCTCTAATTTGGCTTTTATTACTGCTAGTTATTGGATTACTTTACAGAGCATGGCATCAAAAGGGTTAAGAACTTTAGGTAATCTTTATGCTACACCTACTTTAAGCCATCAGCTTTTAAACTCTACTGATACGGCAAATGAAGCACTTGGTCAAATGGTTAATTATATGCCTTTGCGAGGAGCCGCTATCTATGGAACTGATGGTATGTTATTAGCCGAATTTCCTCATAAAGATGCACCTGACTTTCCGAAAAACATTGCCCTACTTGATAATTGGATGACATCTCAATTTGGTACAAATTATATAACAGATTTAGAAAGTGATGATGGGCAGTTTGGTCGATTAGTATTGTTGGCCAGTAATAAATTACCTATAGCTTTTTTTATAGGTATTAGTTCAGCAAGTTTAGGTATTTTAGTATTAAGTATTTTATTATGGTTAATCTTGGCAAAACAAATTAGAGGACATATTAGTAATCCTATCAAGGAATTAGAAACACTAGCCTTAAGAGTTACCAGAGAAGAAAATTACGCTCTGAGGGTTATTCCACATAGTAGAGATGAAATAGGCCAATTATCTACAGCTTTTAATACGATGCTTAGTCGCATTGAGGCTAGAGAGCAATTATTAAAAACAGCTAGAGATGAAGCAGAGGCACTCGCAACTGAGATGCGCGAAACGAATGTGCAGCTAGTTAAGGAAATGCAGGTACGCAATAAAGTTGAAAAAAAATTAACAAGCTTTCAAAGTTATTTGAATAATATTATCAATTCTATGCCTTCCGCTCTTATTGCCGTGGATAAAGAACTTTACGTTACACAATGGAATCAGGAGGCAACCAGTATTTCAGGATCAAGCCTCGAAGAGGCTGTAGACCAGCCACTCTTTTTAGCTTTTCCGCATTTAAAGCCTTATATGGAACAATTAAAGCTATGTATAGAGTCTAATCAGATTGAAAAGGTAGAAAAGGTATCATGGATACAAGAAGGTCTAGTGCGTCATTATGCTTTAACCTTCTACCCTTTAGTAGGCGAAAATGTGCATGGGGGAGTTATACGCATTGATGACATTACAGAACGCTTAAATCTACAGGAACTAATGGTTCAATCAGAAAAAATGTTATCAGTAGGTGGTTTAGCAGCAGGAATGGCCCATGAAATAAATAATCCTTTAGGTGCTATTTTACATAATACTCAAAATATACGTCGCAGATTATCAGTTAATTTGTCGAAAAATAAAGAGATTGCGCTGCAGGCAAAGATTTCATTACAAGAGGTTAACAAGTATCTGGAAATGAGAGAAATACCTCAGTTATTAGATGCTATAAATCAGGCAGGTAGCAGAGCATCAAAAATCGTCACTCATATGTTGGCTTTCAGTAGACGTAGTAAGAGACAATTTACCCCTGCGAACCTAGCAGATATCATAAGACAAACTCTAGAAATAGCTAAAAATGATCTACAATTAGGTGATGCCCAAGATATTAAGAATATAGTAATTAAATTAGATTTGAATGAGACTTTAGTAAAAATACCCATAGTTGTTAATGAAATTGAGCAAGTACTATTCAATTTATTAAAAAATGCCAGCCAAGCTATTTTAATGCGTACAAACCCTTCAGAAACTGGGCTTATCCAGATTCGGTTATTAAAACGTCAACAATGGGCAGTAATTGAAGTAGAAGATAATGGAATTGGTATGACAGAAATAACCGCCAAACGTATTTTCGAACCCTTTTTTACTACCAAAGAGGTAGGTAAAGGTACCGGTTTAGGGCTTTTTGTTTCTTATTTCATTATAACCAATAATCATAAGGGTGAATTATCAGTACAGTCTAAGGTTGGTAGAGGAACCTGTTTTTGTATAAAACTACCTATCAATAACACATCAGGGAGAAATTAATGGCTAACAGACTTACCAAAATTTATACCAAACAAGGTGATAAAGGCTTAACACGTTTAGCTAGTGGTCAAAAAGTAGCTAAAGATCATCCTCGCATACAAGCTCTAGGTGAGGTTGATATGCTGAATAGCCAAACAGGGTTATTATTAGCATATCTTAAAGAAAATTCTCACAATCCTGCAATAATAGATCTTGCCAATCAACTAACGCCATGTTTACACAGGTTGTTTGATGTAGGAGGAGAGCTTGCTATGCCAAAATATCAAACTATTAGTGAACAAGATATACAATACCTTGAACAACTTATAGATAAATGGAATGAGCAATTAGGTCCTTTGGAGGAGTTTATTTTACCCACTGGAGCAATTCCTGCCGCGCAAGCTCATATTTGCCGTAGCCAAGCAAGAACAGCTGAAAGAGTTTGCCAAACCTTACATAAAATAGAAGGGGTAAGAGATAAATTAATGGCGTATTTAAATAGAATTTCAGATTTGTTTTTTGTGTGTGCTAGGTATATTAACCATCTTTTAGCTGTACCTGAAACCTTATGGCAGGCCGCAATCAAAGTATAATTAATTTTAGTAAAGGGTTTTATCAGGAATACCCAAATGCAACGTAAAGCAAAGTTGATAGTAATACTATTAATAGCTTTTTTAGCTAATAGTGGTTTTGCGCAACAGTCTAACACCAAAATATTGATGGATATAGTGGTGGTAGAAATGCCTATAGCTGATTTTATGTTATTACAAAAGCAATCATTCTTTTGGCAAAATAATCCTCAGCAACTGATTAGATTAATTGAAAACAAGTATAATGAAGACAAAACAACTATCAGTATTATACGTTCACAATTAATAGCCAATAATAATGAAACCATTGTTATTGTAGGTAATGCTCAAGCTGTTAATACAGATAAACGTTCTATCAATGCAACTCATACCTTAAAAGTAACCCCTAACATATTGACTTATAATCAAATTAATTTACTGCTGCAAGACCAAAAAAGTGCTAATAATAAAGCAGTAACAGGAGGATTAGCCTTTGAAAAAATGAGCAGCGAACAAATTGTAATAACAAATAAAGCGTTAACTTTAATAGCAATAGCCAAGTTGCCTAACACTCGTCAACTTATTTTTATCACGCCTACCATTAAATATGAAAATAACTAACTATATTATTAATATTGGGTGTGGAGTAATGTTTATGAGTAAATTTAGGGGGTAATTTAACAAGCAGCACATGAGTAGAAATAGAGGCAAGTTTAGTCAATGAGGTTAAAGCAGCTAATAAAATGTGAATAACTAATTATTTTTATAAGCTAGTTTATTAAAGATAAACTAGCTTTCTGCACTATGCTAAGGTTTATAACTAAATATGGGGGAT
>CALYQH010000087.1 GCA_945283395.1 uncultured Ventosimonas sp.
TTACTATCTTAAACCCCTTTGTAATTCATCTATCTCACGGATATATTTGAATATTTTACGACAAGCCGCTGGTGGTTTTTGTTGAGCTGCTTCCTGTTGAGCTTGACGGATAAGTTGTCTTAAATGTTGGCGATCTGCCTCAGGATATAACAGTATGAATTCTGCTAGTGCAACATCTCCCTCATTAGCTAGTTTATCTCGCCATTGCTCTAACGCATGAAACCGCTCATTGTAGTGACGACTTGCAGAGTTTATTTGCTCAAGAAACGATTCAATATAAGCAATATCTTGGTCGCGCAACAATTTACTAATATATTGCATATGACGTTTATTGGCAATATGAGATTTATGTTTAGGTGCATCAGCTAATGCTTTGCGCAGCATATCGGTCAAAGGTAATAAAGCTAATTGATCTGGATTTAAGCCAGTTAGTTTTTTACCTAGATCTACTAACGCATGCATCTCACGTTTGATTTGGGATTTGCTTTTTTCTGGCAAAGCTTCGTCTAAAGAATCAGACATAACTATATAAACTCATCAAAAATAATGATAGCTATGATAACAGATAGCTTAGTTATTATGAGCATTTTTACATGAGGAATAGTATGAAGAATGAACATGCCGTAAGGCCTGCTAGTGTACCTAAATTAGAAAAACAGGTAGCGCAGATTTTAGCAGAAGCAAAAAAGCAAGGTGCTACCGATTGTGAAGTATCGGTATCCATGACTCAAAGTTTAGCCGTTACAGTTCGCCAACAAACTGTCGAAACGCTTGAATTCAATAGAGATCAAGGTTTTGGCATTACGCTTTATGTAGGACAAAGAAAAGCCTCTGCTAGCACTACTGCAACTGATTCTAAGGCTATTGAAGAGACAGTAGCTGCAGCCTTAGCGATAGCCAAACACACCTCCGAAGATAATTGTGCGGGAATAGGTGCACCAGAATTGATGGCTAAAGAGCTACCCGATTTAGATTTATACCACCCTTGGGACATTACTCCTGACCAAGCTATTGATATTTTATTAGCCTGCGAGTCGGCAGCCTTTGCTACCGATAAACGCATTACTAACGCTGATGGCACCTCTTTAAATACTTGGCAGGGATGTAGGGTATATGGAAATTCACATGGTTTTATGGGGGGCTATGCCTCCACTAATCACAGCATTAGTTGCATGATGATAGGTGAACAAAAAGGGCAAATGGAAAGGGACTATTGGTATGATGTTAATTTAGATGCAGCTAATTTAACGTCTGCTCAGGTCATAGGCCAAACAGCCGCAACACGAACAATAAATAGACTTGGGGCACGATCTATTGCTACTTGTGAAGTACCTGTTATTTTCGCAGCAGACATTGCTGCAAGCTTATTTGGACATTTATTAGGCGCTATCGCTGGCGGTAATATTTACCGCAAAGCTTCTTTCTTAGAAAGCTCAATAGGTAAACAATTATTTCATGATTGGTTGTATATTGAAGATCGGCCTAGTTTAAGCAAAACATTAAATAGTGACAGGTTTGATTGTGATGGTTTGGCCACTTATGACAAATATATTATAGCAAACGGCAAACTGCTAACTTATTTATTAAGTGTCTACTCAGGCCGTAAATTAGGTTTAGCTAGTACAGCCAATGCTGGGGGGTGTCATAATTTATTTGTTACTCATGGTCAAGATGATCTACCGGCACTACTTAACAAGATGGATAAAGGCTTATTAGTCACTGAGCTCATGGGAAGCGGCGTGAATATGGTTACTGGCGATTACTCGAGAGGAGCGGCCGGCTTTTGGGTTGAGTCTGGAAAAATCCAATTTCCTGTTCAAGAAATTACTATAGCGGGTAATTTGAAAGATATGTTTGCTAACATAGTGGCTATAGGTAAAGATGTAGATCTTAGGAGCAACTTAAAAACAGGTTCAGTATTAATAGAAAAAATGGCCGTAGCTGGTACTTAACAACCGCTTGCTCGAGATAAATTGATAGCGATATTTAGCCACTAAGCTAATTATTGATAGGCATAACAAAGAGGGTCGAGGAGGCCACCCTCTTAGTTATAAACACTCGCCTAAGAATAACTAGCAATTAATATGCTTATGGTTACTTTTCTGCTGCTACGGCTGCTTTAACCGATGGCCGTGCTTCCATATTTTTGATAAAGCGCGTTAAATTAGCCAATGAGCCTATCTGTAAATTAACGGCTTTAGCCCAAGTAATAATGGTGTAAAGGTAGAAATCAGCCACAGTAAGCTGTTCCCCTAATAAAAAATCTTTATGACTAAGTTGTTCATCGACATAAGCAAATTTGTCTTCTAATTGCTTTTTAGCTGTCTCTTTTAAATCTGCTGGGAATTTAGCATTAAAAAGTGGCCCAAAACCTTTATGCAATTCAGTGGCTATATAATTTAGCCATTCTAAGGCTTGATAATGTTTAAAACTATCTAGAGGTGGCATAAGATGTTTAGAAGGAACATGATCTGCTATATATTGAATAATAGCTACGCCTTCAGTTAGTAAATTACCATTATCCAATAACAAGGCAGGCACTTGGCCTTTAGGATTGATTTTTAAATAATCTTCACCATGCTCTGTTTTATCAGCTGCTAAATCAACTTTTTCAAGTTCAAAATGGACACCTGCTTCACAAAGCACCATATGAGGAGATAAAGAACAAGCACCAGGAGAGTAAAAAAGTTTCATAATTGAAAATCCTTCATGTCGTGATTAAGTTTAGTTTAGCGTAGTGAATAACTTTACTACTCACTTAATAAAGATATAGTAGCTTTATAATAGATTGATAATTAAACTAGATAGTTCCACTTATCTGTTAATAATGATGTTACAAAATTAAAATTAACCTGATTTGTATTAGTTATAAGCAATAGATAAGGTGTTAACACTTATTACTTAACATAACCAACTAAACCTCCTAAAGGGGTTAGCTATAATACCTTTAAAAGATTTTTCAGTATGGTAATAAGTAGTATTTGCTGCAAACTATAAAATCAACAACCTAAAAACAACCCAATAGTAAATAATGTTAAAGTAAAAACATTCATTTTAACAGCTGTACCTAACTGTTTTTGAAGCTGCATAGGCTCTTTATAAGAATAAACCGCATGGCCATTTAAATAGAACAAGGGTAATGCTAATAAAAATAACCAATTTAAAAGATTACCCCTTGTATAAAAAAAAGCAAAAATACTTAAGCAACATAAACTCCCTGCTAATAATGCAAGGTGATAATAACGAGCTTTCTTATGACCTAATCTAACAGCTAACGTTGATTTACCATTACGGGCATCTTCTTCAATATCTCGCATATTATTAACATTTAATACCAATACGCCTAAAAAACCACAAGCTGTGGCAGGAAGAAAACTATATAAACCAAATTGATGTGTCTGTAAGTAAAAACTACCCATAACCCCGACATAACCAAAAAAAGTCAGTACCGATAAATCACCTAAGCCATAATAACCATACGCATGTTTACCCATTGTATAAGTGATGGCTGCAATCAAAGAGATTAAACCAAGAGCAATGAAGGCTATCACATCAGCAAAAGAGCAGCAGGCCAAAATAATAAGTATTAATCCTGATAGAATACTCAATAATCCTACCAGTAAAATAGCCCATTGCATCTGTTTAAAACTAATTAAACCATTTTGCATCCCACGCTTAGGGCCAAGTCGATCTACGGTATCAGTACCTTTTTTCATATCACCATAATCATTAGCTAAATTTGAAACCAGCTGTAATAATAAAGCGGTTAATAATGAAAAAATAAAAATAGGTAAATTAACGGGATGTCTAGCTGCCACCACTAACGCCGTTCCTGTCATAATACCGCAGCAACTAAGAGGTAAAGTCCGCAAGCGAAAACTACTTATCCACGCTTGTAATATCTGGCTATTCATACGCTTAACTTCTCACTAAATCTATATTACAAGTATAAGAGAAAGTTACTCAGTTATCTCTATAAAAATAGAGACAACAATCTATAACAACAAACTAAATAGTTAATATCTTCAACTTATTAGTTAGTAACTCACCTTCATAACTATATAATATTCATAGGTAACATCAAATAGTAGTCTAACAAAGAACTTCTGATATAACAAAAAGTAATCAAATGACCATGAAAAACCAACATTAACTAAGATTAGCTATTACTTATAACTTCTTACTAAAGAGTGAACTATAGCCTATACCTATTTATTGTTATAATAATTTAAGTTTAGCGGAAGGATAATAGATGCAATTAGGCTTAGATTTCAATTTAGTAACAGAATTAGTAGCAGGGGTTGATGAGGTAGGGCGTGGCCCGCTCTGTGGACCAGTAGTTACCGCAGCAGTAATTCTCGATCCTAGTAAACCTATAATAGGTTTAAATGATTCTAAAAAATTGTCTGAAAAAAAACGTGAACAGCTGTTTGCAGAAATCAAAACCAAAGCCGTTGCTTGGTCTATTGGTCGAGCAGAAGTGGCAGAAATAGACCAATTAAATATTTTACAAGCTACGCTGCTAGCCATGCAAAGAGCCATAGAATTATTATCCATCACGCCTAAGCTGGCGTTAATTGATGGCAATAGATGCCCTAAACTTACTATTCCTTGCTCTGCAGTCATCAAAGGCGATGCAACTATACCTGCTATTGCTGCTGCTTCAATTTTAGCTAAAGTAACTAGAGATAAAGAAATGCTAGAATTAGATAAGCGTTATCCTGGATATGGCATAGCCGGCCATAAAGGATATCCCACCGCTATTCATTTAGCCGCTCTACAACAATTAGGGCCAACGCCTATTCATCGACATTCTTTCGCACCAGTTCGGTTAGCAGCCCAACATTTTGTAAACAGGGTATCCTAATGATAGATAATCGTTTTACAGGTATCGCTAGGCTATACGGAGAAGAAGGCTTTGCGCGCATCCAACAAGCTCATATTGCGGTGGTAGGGATAGGGGGTGTTGGTACATGGGTAGCTGAGGCATTAGCTAGAACAGGGGTGGGCGAATTAACACTCATAGACTTAGATGATATATGCCTATCCAATACCAATAGACAATTACACACCTTACAAAGCACTATAGGTAAAAGCAAAGTAGAAGTGATGGCCGAACGTATTAAGCAAATTAATCCCGCCTGTCAAATTCATGCGTTGCTAGATTTCATTAGTAGAGAAACTATTCCTTGTTATATTCATAATGATTTAGATGGCGTGGTGGATTGTATAGATAGTGTTCAATCTAAAGCAGCCCTTATTGCATGGTGTAAAAGACGAAAAATTTCAATAGTCACTACTGGCGGTGCAGGAGGACAACTAGATCCGACGCAAATCCAAGTAATAGATCTTAATAAAACCTTTAATGACCCGCTAGCTGCTAAAGTACGCTCTCTGCTTAGAAGGGAATATGGTTTTTCTAAAACAGCAAGTCGCCATTATAGTGTTCCTTGTGTTTTTTCAACTGAACAATTACGTTATCCACAAGCTGATGGTTCTGTTTGTCAGAGCAAAGTATTAATGGCCAATGGGACTAAACTAGACTGCGCTGGTGGCTTTGGTGCTGTTAGTATGGTAACAGCTAGCTTTGGAATGGTAGCAGCCAGTAAGATAATAGATAAAATAGTTGCGGGTGCTCGTAGGCCTAGTGCTAAACTAGCTAGCTCTTAATCAACTTAAGGACTGCTTGAGCAGCTCTTTCAGAAGCGTTTTGGCGTAATGCTAAATGGATAGTTTTAAAATTATCGGTTTGCTCTTTGGTTTGTCCATCAAGTAAAGGTTTTAAAGCAGCAAATAACTTACTAGGATCAGCCTGCAGTTGAATCAACTCAGGTACTAATAAACGACCGGCCAAAATATTAGGCAACGAAATATAAGGCGTTTTAACTAACCGCTTAGCTATTTGATAAGTTAATGGGGCTATTTTATAAGCTACTACCATAGGGCGTTCATACAAGAGTGCCTCTAACGTAGCCGTACCAGAG
>CALYQH010000088.1 GCA_945283395.1 uncultured Ventosimonas sp.
TAACATTATTAAGAGTTGTATCATCAATAGTTAAATTAACATTATTACCTGTTATTTGAACCGCTGGATCATCAGGATAAAGATTAGGTGCCGAATATAATAGCCCTATGACTAGTACCACCAAAATTAGAATATATTTCCATAAAGGATATTTGTTAAGCATGACGCCAACCATTTATTAAAAAATAAGAAAAAACCATTATAGCTAATTACAGTTTAGCCTTAATCCATTGTATTACTCATCTAATGCTTTTAAAGTACCTTTTGGTAAGGTAGCTACAATGGCTGCTTTTTGAAACTTAAGTTGTACGCTTTCAGTAATAGCTAACACAACAAACTCATCTGTTACTTTTGCTACTTTGCCTACTATACCCCCACTCGTCACAACTTCATCACCTGTTTGCAAATTGCCTAATAAATTTCTATGTTCTTTAGTACGCTTTTGTTGGGGGCGAAGAATTAAGAAGTAAAAAATCACCATGAAGCCAATTAAAAATACCCAAGTCATTATATTGTTAGCTTCACCACCACTAGCAGCAACACCATTAGTAGCCTGAGCATAGGCGGAAGAAATAAAGAAATTCATAAGATTAACTCCTTAAAAACAAAATTTATTCATATAGAGGTGGAACAGTCAAACCACGTTTATGATAAAACTCTTCGACAAAGGTTGCCAATTTACCTTGTAAAATAGCATTACGCAAATTATTCATTAATTTTTGATAAAAACGTAGATTATGAATACTATTCAACATAGCGCCTAACATTTCCCCTGTCTTATCTAAGTGATGTAAATATGACTTAGAAAAATTTTGGCAAGTATAGCAGTCGCAGCTTGCATCTAGTGTAGTGGTATCATGCTTATAGGTCGAGTTTCGAATCCTGACTACTCCTGTATCAACGAATAAATGACCATTTCGTGCATTACGAGTTGGCATAACGCAATCAAACATATCTATACCACGTCTTACTCCTTCCACTAAATCCTCTGGTTTACCAACTCCCATTAGATAACGAGGTTTATCAGCAGGCATTTGGGGTGGTAGAAAATCTAGCACTTTGAACATTTCTTCCTTAGGTTCACCTACTGATAGTCCCCCTATAGCTAATCCATCAAAATTGATATCACATAAACCCTCTAATGATCTCATACGTAAATCGTAATACATGCCGCCTTGAATAATACCAAACAAAGCAGCTGGATTATCTCCATGAGCTAGTTTAGAACGCTTAGCCCAGCGCAATGATAACTCCATAGATTGCTTTGCTTTTAACTCAGCAGCGGGGTATGGTGTACACTCATCAAAAATCATGACAATATCAGAACCTAAGGCTCTTTGTACCTGCATAGATTCTTCTGGCCCCATAAATACCTTAGCACCATCAATGGGAGAAGAAAAAGTAACTCCTTCCTCTTTAATTTTGCGTAGGGCTCCTAGGCTAAACACCTGAAAACCGCCTGAATCAGTAAGAATAGGCTTGTGCCATTGCATAAAATCGTGTAAATCACCATGCTCTTTAATAATATCAGCACCTGGCCTTAACCATAAGTGAAAAGTATTACCTAAAATAATTTCTGCCCCTATCTCTTTAATATCAATGGGTAGCATGCCTTTTACTGTTCCATAGGTACCTACCGGCATAAAAGCAGGTGTTTCTATAGTGCCGCGTGGAAATGTAAGACGACCACGTCTAGCTTTACCTTCGGTTACTAATAACTCAAACTGCATGAAAGACATTAATTAGTTTTCCTCGGCATTTGGATTATGGGTAATGAACATAGCATCTCCATAACTAAAAAATCTATATTGTTGTGCAACGGCTACTTTATAAGCTTGCATGGCCTGCTGATATCCAGCAAAAGCAGCAACTAACATAAGTAGCGTTGATTCAGGCAAATGAAAATTAGTAATTAACGCATCCACTACATGAAATTTTTTGCCTGGATAAAGAAATATATCAGTATCTCCGCTAAAAGGTTTAATTTCACCATCTAAGGCAGCTGTTTCTAATGATCTAACACTAGTAGTGCCCACTGCTATTACTCTTCCACCCTTCGCTTTACAAGCTTTAATAGCCGCTACTACTTCAGGAGACACTTCAAGCCACTCTTTATGCATGTGATGTTCTGATATATTGGCTACTTTAACAGGTTGAAAAGTACCTGCTCCCACATGTAAAGTTACAAAAGCAAGCTTTATGCCTTTTGCCTTAATAGCAGCTAATAAAGCCTCATCAAAATGCAAACCAGCAGTAGGGGCTGCAACGGCTCCCTCGCTTTTAGCATAGACTGTTTGATAACGTTGTTTGTCTGACAACTCATCAGCCCTATCTATATAAGGAGGCAAAGGTATATGACCGATTTTTTTGAGAATTGTTAAAATGGGTTGATTAAACACCAACTCAAATAAAGAATCATGTCTTTTAGCCATTTTAGCTTGGATATTATCAGCAAACATTAATATCCCTTCTGCTTTTGGTGATTTGCTAGCTCTTATATGAGCTAATACTCTATCAGTATCAAGTATCCTTTCTACTAAAACCTCTATTTTTCCACCACTGGCTTTTTGGCCAAATAGTCTAGCTGCAATAACCTTAGTATTATTAAGCACCAGCAAGTCATTGGGCTTAAGGTAGTTTAGCAAATCAGTAAAATATTTATGCTCAATCGAATTGCGTTCACTATCTAATACCAACAATCTACTTGCTGTTCTCTTAGCTAGTGGATAACGAGCAATAAGTTGATCTGGAAGATCAAATTTAAAATCAGCAACACGCATGGAGTTATTAATAGTCTAAAATAGGCGCAATAGTAACTATGATTTAGAAGAACAACAAGTAAAGATTAATAATTTTATAATAAAAAATAATTAAATAAAGTAATTTGTCTTGTAAACTTTAATCTAATAATCTTTTATTTATTAATTTAATAGCATACTCACTATTTTTAACAAATGATTAAAGCTTTATTCACTAATAATCCTAATTGCAGACTTGTTATTAAATATCTTTGTTAGTTTGCTGACTTATTTATGGGTAAACTCATTACTCAACTAGTTTTATTAGACTTTAGATAATATATTATTTTTAATTATTAACTTTAATAACCTATTGTTATTGTATTAGTAACTAAAAATTATCTAAATCCCCTCTCCCTCAGCATAACTCATCAGCTACTCTTCTGTCATATTCCATTAGTAATATGTTTTCTAAGCTAAGAGATCAAAACTCATTAACAACCACTGTAATCTAATAAATCAATATAATTATAGTTAATCTTAATTATGATTCTTTTCGTAAAGATCACATGCTATTACAAGCAACTTTTCAACTAAATTTGACATATCATGCTAAAATAACAAACTTAATAATCAAAGGAAAATACAGTGTTACTCAATAGATGGCGATGGTTTAGAGAACGTGGCTGGCATGAGATAGATGCAGCAACTTACAATACATTATGGCAAACTTATGGTGGTAGTGTAGCTACACACCCGCAAATTATTCAACGTTTATCTAACCTTGTGGATATGCCAGTTCGCTATTTAGGTTGGCAACAAGATGATCAATTAACAGCAGCCATTGCTTGCTGGGATAACTTTTTAGCGCTTTCTCGTAATAAACTTAAAAAAATAGGAAAAAAAAGCTTTTTTGACTTAGGAAATGCCGAAATTATTCTTCCCGTGGCAGATTCCGCACGCATGAAATTACGTCATAATGCTCGTTATATTTCTCAGCTTAATCAAGCAGACATTATTAATTGGCGTACCCAAAAAGAGCAACTTACCAAAGTAAAGTCCTTAGATGAATTCTCTAGCAAGTCTCGTAACAGCCAACGCCGCAAATTAAAAACACTACTTGAAGAAGGTGGACAATTAAAACCTGTAACTGATTTTACCCCATCAGAATTAGCTAAAATATATTGTGATCTTTTCTACAAACGTTGGCAATTCACTGCTCCTGGCTCGGCTAAACAGCCTGAAGTTTTTACACTCTTGAGAGACTTCATGACGGGCTCTATTATTTTGTTTAATGACGAGCCTATTGCTATCCATATCATTTATCGAGTTGAATCACCTAAATGGATCAGTATGGAATTTGTTAATGGCGGGGTTGACCCACAAGAAAGAAATTTCAGTCCTGGAACTGTATTGCATTTTGCTAATATTCAAGCTGCTTGGGAAGAAGCTAATAACGTAGGAAAAGATTTGCGCTTTTCTTTTGGCAGAGCAGATAGAGAATATAAAGATCGCTGGTGTAATCGTATTCCTGTAGGATTTACCAACTAATGAACAAAAAACAACAACTGCTAAAACATTATAGGCAAAGAAAACGCACTATTCTCTTGGGAATAATATTTCTTTTGTGCTTACTCATAATACTTGCCTATTTTATTCCTTTTGTAGCTTATTGTATTCCGCTAGTTATTATAACTATTTGGTTAGGTCATGAGGCTTGGTTTGCCGACCACTTATTTTACTCCGCCAAACAAGATTATTTATATAACTTTCCAACAAATACTCTACAATCAACAATTAGCCTAAATGATGGTTTCATAAAACTTCCTTCCTCACCATCAATAATAACACATGACACAATCTTTTTAAGTGTAACACTTGAAACTAGCATTATGGGCTATTTCTTAGACCCTTATATTACCATTAGCACTGACAATTTTATCGATAGACAAGAGTTTGAAAGAGGTGTTAAAGGGTTACGTTACCTAAACCTCTCAGGTCTTGCAAAACAGCTAACAGAAGGCAAAGTCAAACTCACTAGTCACCACTGTAACATAATAATAAACGAACTTAGTCTTTATGCCTTTAACCACCCCGACTATAGTCAACAGCGCATGATGATTATAGCTCCGCATGCTGATGATGCAGAACTAGCAGCCTTCGGACAATACAGCAAAAACCTAGCAACCAGTATTATCACCCTAACACAAGGTGAAATTGAAGCTAATTATTACCAATGCGCTTTAAATCTCAGTAAAACAGAAGCGGCTCAGCTAAAAGGTCGCTTGAGAAGTTGGGATAGTATAGCTATTCCTTTATGGGCTAAAATTCCCATAACACAAAGTATTCAATTAGGCTACTATTGTATGCAATTACAAGCTATGCAAAAGAATCCACAGCAACCTTTTGGTTCACTTGAATCAGCCGAAAATGATATTCGTTTAGCTCGCATCTTTAATAGTCTTAAAGTTCCTAGTGACAAAGATGGCCTTCCCACATGGCACAACTTAACGCAAGATATGCAAATGCTTATAGAACACTTTCAACCTGAAGTAATTATTTTACCTCATCCACAACTAGATCCTCATGAAGATCATATAGCAGCCAGTTCATTAATAGATGAAGTACTTACGCAAACCCATTGGCAACCTAAAACCCTACTCTATTATGCTAATCATCTACACGATAATGACCGCTGGCCTATGGGGCAAGCTCATAATGGCATAGCCTTACCCCCCATTACCGAACCATTAGCTAACTTAGCTTTATGGAGCCCCGTCTTAACGCCACAAACCCAATTCAATAAAATATTAGCACTGGGGATGCAGCATGACTTACAACCTCCTATGCCTTTTAAAAAGAAACTAAGACGTCTTATCCAAACTATACTAACAGGCAGAAAATGGCCTAAAAGTGGCGAGAATGAGTACTTTAGAAAAGCCATTCGCTTACATGAATTATTTTGGGTAAAACCTATTAAGTAGCTTAACACAAAAAGAGACTTGCAATACTATATCTGTGAACGTATAGAATCTTCTTTACCGTTAGTCTCATGAATCTTTTATATAAAAATATCAATTAAATTCTTATACAATCATTTGCAATTTATAATCAAAAACAGTATATTAATAGCCCCCTAATTGGGTCGTTAGCTCAGTTGGTAGAGCAGTTGACTCTTAATCAATTGGTCATAGGTTCG
>CALYQH010000089.1 GCA_945283395.1 uncultured Ventosimonas sp.
ATTTCGCCATTTATATTAATTATTATTACTATGACCGATCTCATAATAATTAAGGCTAATAAAAAAACGATCAGTCTTAAAACTAGCCTGCTAAAAGGATTTGAGCTATCTTTTTATGCTTCCATCATTATAACGGTGAGCCGAATTATTGTAGCTGCTTGGGTAACTAGCTGGTTCAAGACAGATACAAGCGATCTTATTCTTGCCTTATTTAGGTCTTTAGAAGTAGCTTTTTATACCTCATTAACTG
Organism: uncultured Ventosimonas sp.; assembly: GCA_945283395.1. Taxonomy (GTDB): domain Bacteria; phylum Pseudomonadota; class Gammaproteobacteria; order Pseudomonadales; family Pseudomonadaceae; genus Entomomonas. Next base: position 251 of record CALYQH010000089.1, read on the forward strand.
CGGTTGTATTAGGAACGCTAGCAGCTTTTGTTTTAACCCGTATCAATCATTTTCGAGGACGCTCTTTCTTTGCGGGGATGATTACCGCTCCGTTAGTTATGCCTGAAATTATTACTGGTTTTTCGTTACTATTACTTTTTATGGCTCTAAATGATATTTTTAGTTGGCCTAATAAAGGTCTTATTAACATCTGGATAGCTCATGTTACTTTTTGCACAACCTATGTAGCTATCATAGTTTCTTCACGATTGAGAGAATTAGACAGATCTGTGGAGGAAGCAGCTATGGATTTAGGTGCTCCACCTTGGAAGACTTTTATTTTTATAACTATTCCTATGATAGCTCCCTCCTTAGCAGCAGGTGCTATGCTTTCCTTTGCCTTATCTTTAGATGATGTGGTACTAGCTAATTTCTTATCAGGGCCAGGGTCAACTACTTTACCTGTATTTATTTTTTCAAAAGTAAGATTAGGCGTTGATCCACAAATTAACGCTATAGCCACCATTATTCTATTAACAGTATCTACTTTTACGCTAGCCGCTTGGTTTGTAAATAGACGCTTGGAAAGAAGAAGGAAAGTAGCCACTTTGTAAATAAAGGCATTAATTACCTTAATGCCTTATTATTTATGAGTTATAACATAAATTATGGCAGGTAGGCTTTGTCGCTCACTTGTATTTCATTAGATTGTTAACTACTTATTAATTATTCCAATCTTTTGCTCTTAATCGCCCTGTCTCATAATAGTTAGATACTAAATCGATATAGTCTTTCATATCACCGTTTTCCATAACTAATCTATTCACCATTTGCCAATCAATGTTCTGTTTTGATCGAGCAGGAATTAATATCTCAGATTCAGCTAAATCATTGGTATTGAGCACTATTACACCTATCCCATGAAGTGCAGCCAGCATTCTGAGTTCATCCTCAGTACCATCTGCTGCGATAGCTGTACAAACTAAATATCCTTCATTAGCCCAAGTGGAATTACTTACTGCTTGGAAATAACATTCCCTCACATTGGCTCTAGTTAGTCCTTTTTTAACTTCAAAAGACCACAACCTAACACTTTGGCCATCTCCTTTAAGCACACAGGTACGCACCAATTCATTCCAACTTTCAGCAATAGGTTGCATTGCCACTATATCTGGATGAAGCCATTTATTAGCATTAATCCCATATTTATTACTAGAACGTTTTTCATCTATTCGCTTACAATAGAGTTTATGCTCAGTAATTAAATAATGTATTAAGAGTGGATATAATGCATATTCTGATAAATGTGCCTGTTTTGCTTGCTGTTGTCTATTAGCTTGTTCAGTAATATCAACCAAATCATCATCTATTATTGAAGTCACTAGATCAGTGGTACCTTGCTCATCAAACCAATAAACTCTTGGCTTTGGTTTATCTTGCCAGCGAATCTTATTATTCTTTTTAGCTATTTGCTCTTTTTGTGCACCTATTTCTGCTACTACTTGTTGCAAAAAATCATGCTCAGTTTCAAATCTCTCATTGTGGCGTTTTTTGGCATAATCTTCAGGATAATGCTCAATAATAGCTTTAGCTAATTGTCTAGCGGTAAACTTTTGATTAGGATGTTCAGCTAACCATTTAGCAATTTTCTGAGTTTGAGTAAGTTTGCTCATAATCCATTAAATCCTTAACAAATATTTTATTTTAAGCTAATAGCTTTACAACTATAGCACAATCATCACTAGATCAATAGAAACAGTTATACTATACATTTTAGATAATTAGTTAGGTTTTATGCACCATGTCTGACCCTCTTGAACTTATTTTAACCTGTCCTAAAAGTCTGGAAGGCTTATTAAAAGATGAAACAACCGAACTTGGGCTATTAGAAGCTAAAGCAAGTATTGCTCATGTACAAGGGCTTGCAGATATGGCAACCGCTTACAAACTTTGTATATGGTCACGGCTAGCTAACAGAGTGTTATTAGTTATTAAGCGCTTTCCAATCACTAATGCACAAGATTTATATGATGGTATTTATAAAATAGATTGGCGTGATCACTTAACTGCTACGGGTACTCTTGCTATTGAATTCACAGGTAAAGGTAGTGGCATTGACAATACTCATTTTGGTGCCCTCAAAGCTAAAGATGCTATTGTAGATAGGTTAAGAAACCATCATGGACAACGCCCTTCGGTAGAAAAGCTTCATCCTGATGTGCGCATTCATGTCCGTCTTGATAAGGGTGAAGCAACCGTTTCTATTGACCTATCAGGCCATAGTTTGCACCAGAGAGGTTATCGTTTACAACAAGGTGCCGCTCCTTTAAAAGAAAATTTAGCCGCTGCTATTCTTATTAGAGCGGGTTGGCCTAAGATAGCCGCTGAAGGAGGTGCGTTAGTAGACCCTATGTGCGGCGTTGGCACTCTTTTAATTGAAGGCGCGTTAATGGCAGCCGGTATAGCTCCCAATTTACACAGAACACAATGGGGATTTAGTAATTGGCTAGGTCATATTCCTAGTATTTGGAAAAGGGTTCAGCAAGAAGCTAGTGATCTTTCTAAACAAGGTTTGGCTAAAACTCCACTGTGGATCAGGGGTTATGAAGCTGATCCTCGTCTTATTAAACCTGCTCATAATAATATTGCTCGAGCCAACCTAGATAAATGGCTAAAAATCTATCAAGGTGATTTAGCCACTTTTGCTCCTCATCCTGATAAAGGTCAGAAGGGACTAGTGGTATGTAATCCTCCCTATGGTGAACGACTAGGGGATGAAGCCAGTTTACTTTATCTCTATCAGCATTTTGGCAAAGTACTAAGAGAACAATGCCAAGGCTGGCAAGCGGCCATTTTTACTGGAGTGCCAGAACTGTGTAAACGAATGGGGATTAGAAGTCACAAACAATATGCTTTTTTTAATGGGAGCATAGCTTGCAAATTATTATTGCTCAATATTATACCTCAGCAATTGGTAGTGAAGCGAGTCACAGCAGCTCCCAACGAGCCCTCTAAGAAAGCTTCTGCATTATTATCTGAAGGAGCACAAATGTTTGCTAATAGATTAGCAAAAAACTACAAACAATTAGCCAAATGGGCTAAACAACAGCAAATTAGTTGTTATCGCCTCTATGATGCTGATATGCCTGAATACGCGCTAGCTATAGATATTTATAATGATTGGGTACATGTCCAAGAATATGCGCCTCCCAGCTCTATAGACCCTGATAAAGCACAGACTCGTTTATTAGATGCATTATCGGCTATCCCGCAAGTCTTAGATATTGCTCCCGAGCACATAATCATTAAACGGCGTGAACGACAAAAAGGTAAACAACAATATAAAAAACAAAGTAATGATAAACATTTTATAGAAATTGAAGAAGGGGGCGTAAAATTATTAGTCAATTTAGAAGATTATCTTGATACTGGTTTATTTTTAGACCATAGACCTATGCGTTTACGTATCCAACAAGAAGCTCAGGGCAAAAGATTTCTTAATCTGTTTTGTTATACAGGGGCTGCAACAGTTCACGCAGTTAAAGGTGGAGCTAGAACTACTTGCAGCGTTGATCTTTCAAAAACTTATTTAGCGTGGGCAAAGCAAAATTTACTCCTTAATGGCTACTCAGAAAGACAGCGTTTAGTACAAGCAGATGCAATGGAATGGCTACTAGAAAATAAAGAAGCATACGATCTGATCTTTATTGATCCTCCCACTTTCTCTAACTCCAAGCGTTTGGAAGGAGTCTTTGATATTCAAAGAGATCACACAAAACTCATTAACTTAGCCATGAATCGATTAGCCGTTGGTGGCGTCCTTTATTTTTCTAACAATTTTCGTAAATTCAATTTAAACCAACAGTTAACTGAGCAATATCATATCACTGAAATTTCAGAATTTACGCTAGACCAAGATTTTAAGCGTAATAGCAAAATCCATAGGGCGTGGCAAATAACCTCTAACGTATAGGATAGGCAAGTGACAAATACCAGAGAGCAATTAGTCAACAAAGCCATGTCAGCTTTACAACGTAATGACTTTGTTACCATTAAACAAGCTTGTAAAGAATTGTTAGCACGTTTTCCAGATAATGATACCGCAGTTTTTAGATTGTGGGCTGCTGCTTGTTTTCATACAGGGGACCGGCCTAAAGCAGAACAGCTACTCAATCAAGCTATAACTATTGAAGCCAATGCATCTAATTACTACAATCTTGCGCTAGTCAAACAAGCTTTACATAAAGAGCAAGAAAGTCTAGACGCTTACCTTAAAGTCATCCATTTAGCTCCTGAGATGGTAGATGCTTATAATAACCTAGCTAATATTTACGCTAGCCAGCACCAATTTGAACTAGCTAAACACTATTATCAAACAGCTTTAGCATTAGCCCCTAACTACCTATTAACTCTAAAAAATTTTGGTTTATTATATAAACAAACTAATCAGCTATCCTTAGCCAAGAAATATTTACATCAAATGATAACTATCTCTAGCGATAATATGACTAATGAGTTGCGAGATGCTTGGAATGAATTGGGATTAATTTCAGAAGCTGAAAATGATCTGGCACAAGCTGAATTAGCGTTTAGAAAAGTTAATGCTTTAAGTGCTTTACAAGGGATACTACGTAAAACAGTCAAATGGAACGAATCTAATAGTATCGATGCTCAGATAATAGCTAGTATAAAGCATAATGCATTAGGTATAGAACCTCTTACTATCATAAATACTAAAGGGTTGACCCGACAACTTCATAAACAAGCTGCAAAACAATCTGCCAATCAACGCTATAATTTAAACTTGTATGCTATTAATAATACCTCATCAGAGTTAAATCCTGATAAAAAGCTTACCATAGGTTACATTTCATCTGATTTTCGTGATCATGCCGTAACTAGATTATTAATAGAGGTATTGGAGAAACACCATTTTCTTAAATTTAACTTTATTCTATATAGTTATTCTCCAAAGCAAACTAGTAGTTATACCGAAAGATTAGCGCAACTGCCCTACCCCATGAAAGATATTAGGCAACTATCAGATGAACAAGCGGCTAATCTAATTGCATCAGATAACGTAGATATTCTAATAGATTTACAGGGCTACACCGGCAATTCTCGATTAGCTATTAACGCATTACGGCCAGCTCCCGTTATAGTGAATTGGTTAGGCTATCCAGGTACATTTGGCGAACCATTATTAGCTGATTATATTATTGGAGATAAAGTTATTACACCGCCAGCACATGCGAATGACTATAGTGAAGTTTTAGCGTTAATGCCGCACTGTTATCAACCAAACGATACCCAAAGAATAATCGCAACGCGACCTACTAGAGCCATGGTAGGACTTGCTGAAGATGCTTTTGTATTTTGTAGTTTTAATCAAGTAGTCAAATTTAATGCAGAGACCTTTGATCTATGGTGTAAGTTACTGGCACAACACCCACAGAGCCTATTATGGCTACTAGACCCTGCTAATGATCTGGCCAAACAAAATTTAGTAGCTGAAGCAAAGTTACGAGGTATTAGTGCAGAGCGCATAATTTTTGCTCCTATTGTCTCTGCCAAGGAGCATTTTGCAAGATTATCTTTAGCTGACTTAGCACTAGATACTTTTCCATACAACTCTCATACTACAGCCAGCGATGCCTTATGGATGGGTGTACCTCTT
>CALYQH010000090.1 GCA_945283395.1 uncultured Ventosimonas sp.
ATGATTCTTATCGATTTAAACATCGTTCTTAGATGGTGCACTTTTACACAATAATTGACAACTTACGACCAAAAGCAGCGAGTGATATGAATAATATTGAACTCGCTAGCAAGCTATTAGGGCATACCAAAGAAGAGATAACAAGGAAGGTTTATATTAGAATTGGTCAGGAAGTAGAACCATTAAATAGGGATATAGGTAACAAATAATGCGGAGACGATTAGTTATTAATAGTAAATTATTGAGCAATAAAAAAGCCCTGCATCTTTTACAACACAAGGCGTATCTGGCGGAAGCGCAGAGATTCGAACTCTGGGAGGGGATAAACCCTCGCCGGTTTTCAAGACCGGTGCTTTAAACCAACTCAGCCACACTTCCGTTTCGGGTGCATATAATAACCTATTGTTACAGTCTGTCAAATATTATCTATTGTTTTTTTCTAATATGTGTATATTATACTTTTAATTAAAACTAAAATTTATACTATATTATATAATAAATATAGTTTAAGAAGTGGAGGAATCATTATGAGTCACGATTATAACTCTGAGCAGAAGAAGGCTTATTCAACGACAGGATCATTAGTAGGAACTAATCCCATAATGAGAGGAATGGGCGCTGAATATGCAAACCAACTTGATCAAGCACAAATTAGCAAAGTATTGCGTAATACTTACGCACTATTGGCTTTAACTCTGGCTTTTTCTGCTTTTACTTGCTTTATTGGTATGTCTTTGCAATTAGCTTTTTTTAATCCTTTTGTATTTTTAGCAGGTGCTTATGGATTAATGTTTTTAACTATGAAGCTTAAAAATTCGGTATGGGGTCTCGTTAGTATTTTCGCTTTTACTGGCTTTCTGGGTCTCTCTTTAGCTCCTACTATTAATTATTTTTTATATATGCCTAATGGCGCTAGCATAATTATTTCAGCATTAGGTTTAACTGCATTTGCTTTTTTCGGGTTATCTGCTTTTGTGCTAATCACCCGCAAAGACATGAGCTTTTTGAGTAATTTCTTGGTGGTAGGTTTCTTTATATTATTAGGCACTATGCTGGTAAGCTTGTTCACTAAGATTTCTGGCTTATATTTAGCTATGAGTGCAGGTTTTATATTGTTCTCTTCCGCAGCCATTTTATGGCAAACAAGTGATATTATTCATGGTGGTGAGACTAACTATATTTCAGCTACTATTTCTTTATTTGTGCAAATCTATAATATTTTTGTTAGCTTGCTGAATATATTAGGTGCCTCTAGAAATTAAGGCGTATCCAGTTAATTTATTAGGCCCGCTATGCGGGCTTTTTTATATAAGAAATAACCATGAATTTTACAATTGCTATTTACTCGGCACCTCAATGTCCTGTATCAAGGAGAGCTTTACATTTTGCTAAAGCTGTTCTGCAAAACGGCCATCATATTGAAAGGTTATTTTTTTACCAACAAGGTATTTATAATGCTATAACGACTTTAGTTATGCCGCAGGATGAATTAAATCTACATGATGAATGGAAAAAATTTATTGAAGTTAATCAGCTTGATGCTATAGTTTGTATTGCTGCTGCTCTTAAACGTGGCCAACTTGATAAAATAGAAGCTGATCGTTATCATAAAACCGCTTCTACTATTGGCCCTCCATGGCAATTATCAGGACTTGGGCAACTCCATGAAGCTATTCAAACGAGTGATAGATTCATCTGCTTTGGTGGTATTAGTTAATGGCTAAATCTGTGTTAATCATTTGCCAACAAGCTCCATGGCACAATATTTCGGTTAAAGAAACATTAGATTTAGCATTAGCTGGTGGAGCTTTTGAGTTACCTATCAGTTTATTATTTTTAAATGATGGAGTATGGCAGCTAGTAAAAAATCTGGACTCACAACAAATTGAACAAAAAGATTTAACCGCTAATTTACAGGCACTGTCACTCTTTGGCATTGATGAGTTGCTAGTAGCAGAACATAGTTTAACAGAAAGAAATTTAACTCCTGCGCAGTTAACACTATCTACCAAGGTGATAACCAAAGAGCGATTAGCCAAGTTATTAATTCACTATGATGTGGTAATTACAAACTAATGAGTACTCTACATTTATTAAATGAAAGCCCCTATAAAGGAACCAGTCTAACCTCTGCCTTACTATTTGCAACTTTAGATGATGCCTTATTATTAACAGGCGATGCTGTTTACGCTTTACAAAAAAATACAGCTCCCTATCAATTATTAGCAAAATCTCACCTATATTTGTGTTACAAGAAGATTTGCAAGCCCGCCATCTGGAAAACTCATTAGTCAATAGTAAAATCATTGATTACCAAGAATTTGTGGAACTCAGTACTTTTCATAATAAGGTAGTTAGCTGGCTATGATAATAACAGTTAATAATCAAAGTATTGAGTTAGATGATGAAGGTTATCTTATGTGTTTAACAGACTGGACACCTGAAGTAGCCCAAGCTTTAGCTTTACAAGAAAATATTGTACTTAATCAGTCTCATTGGCAAATTATTAAATTGCTTAGAGAGTTTTATCAGATTTATCAATTATCGCCAGCCAATAGACCACTGGCCAAGTACTTAAGTCAGCATTTAGGGAAAGAACAAGCTAGCAGTTTACAACTTAACCTACTTTTTAAAGGGAGTCCTGCTAAAATAGCTGCTAAAATAGCAGGCTTACCTAAACCTAATAACTGTATATGAATTCATCTATTATTTTACCTTGCACCACCATAAATGAACACCCTTTTGCAGAATTTATACGCATTTTAGGCAAAGGTAAAAATGGTGCACGTCATCTAACCCAAAACGAAGCTGAAGTTGCCATGTCCATGATATTAAATAATAAGGTTACTGACGTTCAATTAGGCGCTTTTTTGATGTTATTACGCTATCAAGAGGAAACTGCTGAGGAATTAGCAGGTTTTGCTAACGCTACTCGCCAATATACAACAACACCAGACATTAAAATAGATATTGATTGGCCTAGCTATGCAGGAAAAAAACGTCATTACCCTTGGTATTTATTGGCTGCAAAATTATTAGCCAAACAAGGCATTAAAGTGCTAATGCATGGTGCAGGCCAACATGCTAGCGAAAGATTATTTACTGAACAATTTTTAACAGCATTGGGCATAAATGACTGTCAGAACTGGCAAGAAGTAAAGCAAAGTATTAATGAACAGAATATAGCTTTTATTGGTTTAAGACAATGGCTTGCTAAATTGCAACAACTGATTGATTTACGACAAATTTTAGGTGTTCGATCTCCTATCCATTCGTTAGCTCGTTTATTAAACCCATTACGAGCACGTTGTAGCCTTCAAAGTGTATTCCATCCCAATTATCAAGCAATACATCAACAAGCTAGCCTGTTACTAGGAGATACCAGTATTATCATTAAAGGTGAAGGGGGCGAAACAGAAGTACGTCCTGACAATATTTGTATCTTATTAGGTACCGCACAAGGGCAACTATGGGAAGAAGAGTGGCCCGCTTTAACTAACCACCGACTTCTTAAACCCGCTTTATTAGAACCTGACTATTTATTGGCGGTCTGGCAAAAAAAAGTTAACGATGAATACGCAGATTTAGCAATACCTGCTACTATTGCACTTGCATTAAAAGGGTTAGGAATAGCACGCCGTGAAGCTTTCCTAGAAGCTAATAAAATATGGGAATTACATATTCGTTGATAAAAAAGACAACTAACTAATTGACTAGATGTCGAATACTGACCATACGCTTAAATTAAATCAATTAATGATACATTTTATATTTTTGGAGTGTTTATGATTAATAAATGTCTTTTTCCGGCTGCTGGATATGGTACAAGGTTTTTACCAGCCACTAAGGCTATGCCTAAGGAAATGTTACCCATCGTTAATAAACCACTAATTCAATATGCGGTAGAAGAAGCTAAAAATGCTGGGCTTAAAAACATGGCAATTGTGACGGGACGTGGCAAGAGAGCGTTAGAAGACCATTTTGATATCAGCTATGAATTAGAAAATCAAATAGCTGGTTCCTCTAAAGAGCATCTTTTAAATAGTATTAGAGATTTAATAGCTAATTGTACCTTTTCCTATACCCGTCAAATAGAAATGAAAGGCTTAGGCCATGCTATTCTTACTGGTCGGCAGTTGATAGGTGATGAAGCTTTTGCAGTTGTATTAGCTGATGACTTATGCCTCAATCTGGGAGGTGATGGTGTATTAGCTCAAATGGTTAAACTTTATAAGCAATTGCGCTGTTCTATCGTGGCAGTACAAGAAGTTCCCAAAGAAGACATTAGTCGTTATGGGGTGATTGAGGGCAATATGATTAACGAAGGGCTTTATACAGTAACCAACATGGTAGAAAAACCCTCGCCCGAAGAAGCTCCTTCTAATCTTGCCATTATAGGCCGTTATATTTTAACACCTGATATTTTTGATATTATAGAAAGCACACCAGCGGGAAAAAATGGTGAGGTACAAATTACTGACGCACTATTAACCCAAGCCAAACATGGCTGTGTTATAGCTTATAAGTTTCAAGGGCGTAGATTTGATTGTGGTAGTGCTGAAGGTTTTATCGAGGCAACTAATTTTTGTTTTGAGAATATTTATAAAAAGGAAGTATAAGGATTTATCATGAGTAAGATAACCTGTTTTAAAGCATATGATATCCGTGGTCAATTAGGCACTGAACTTAATGAAGAAATTACCTATCATATAGCCCGAGCATTTGCCCAATGGCTCAAACCTAAAAATATAGTAATAGGTGGCGATATAAGACCCACTACCAATTCATTAAAGACGGCATTGGCAAATGGCTTAATGGATGAAGGAGTAGATGTAATAGATATAGGTTTAACTGGCACAGAAGAAATTTATTTTGCCACAGCTTATCTAAAAACTTCAGGCGGTATTGAAGTTACTGCCTCTCATAATCCTATTGATTATAATGGCTTTAAATTCGTACGTGAAGGATCACGCCCTATTTCGGCTGATACTGGTTTAAAAGATATTCAAGCACTTGCTGAAACACTCAACTATCAATTAATTAATGGCCTAGATCCCCATATCAAGCAAGCACAAAGAGGCTCTTATCAAACAATTAATACTAAAGAGGATTATGTAAAACATTTGCTCTCCTATATAGATCTCAAGGCTCTTACTCCAATGAAAATAGTAGTAAATCCAGGTAATGGGGTAGCTGGACCAGTAGTAGAGGCTATAGAAAAAGCTTTTAAACTTGCTAATGTTCCTATTGAATTTATTAAAATTAATTTTGAACCAGATGGCCAATTCCCTAATGGGATTCCTAATCCTATTTTAGTAGAAAATCGTCAAGCTACCCATGATGCTGTGCTTGCTAATAAAGCAACGCTAGGAATCGCATGGGATGGTGACTTTGATCGCTGCTTTTTATTTGATGAACAAGGCCAATTTATTGAGGGTTATTATATAGTTGGATTACTAGCAGAAGCATTTTTACAAAAAGAACAAGGGGCCAGTATTATTCTCGACCCTCGCATGACATGGAATACTTTAGAAATTATCGCTAATAATCATGGCCATGCTATTAAAACTAAAGCGGGTCACGCCTTTATTAAAGAGACAATGCGAAAGCACGATGCCATTTATGGTGGTGAAATGAGTGCTCATCATTATTTCCGAGATTTCTTCTATTGTGATAGCGGAATGATTCCTTGGCTACTTATTATAGAGTTAATGAGTCGCAAACAGCAGCCATTGTCTACGCTGGTCAATGCTCGAATCGAAGCTTATCCTTCCTCTGGGGAAATTAACCTAACAGTAAGCGATGCTCAAAAAATTCTGGCTGCCCTTGAACAAAAATATGGTAACACAGCTAAGCAAGTAGAGCACATTGATGGCTTAG
>CALYQH010000091.1 GCA_945283395.1 uncultured Ventosimonas sp.
TTATTAATTAGTTTATTTTCCATCTTTCCAGCTCTAGAGGCGTTAAATAAGCAAGGGTTTCTTGAGGTAACTAGTTTATTTGTATTTGATCATTATGCTTATTTTGCAAGTTTATCTTTAATATTAGTTACCTTAGCTTGCACATCTTTTGCCCTTATCTATTTAGAGGGATATAAAGGTAACAAAGATGAATTTTACCTACTATTATTACTTTCCTGTTTAGGTAGTATGGTTTTAGTAAGTACTAAACATTTAATGGGATTATTTATTGGTTTAGAACTTCTATCTTTACCTATGTATGGATTAATTGGCTACGCATTCTTTCAACGTCGGCCACTAGAAGCCAGTATTAAATATATGGTTTTATCAGCCACAGGCTCTGGTTTCCTTTTATTTGGCATGGCACTACTTTTTGCAGCTACTGGTCATCTAACTTTCAATTCTATTGCAGAAACTATCAAAATTGGAGCTCATACTAACTTATTAAATTTAGGTATTGTCTTAATGATAGTGGGGTTATCTTTCAAATTATCATTAGTACCTTTTCATTTATGGACTCCCGATGTTTATGAAGGAGCCCCCGCTCCTGCTGCGGCCTATTTAGCAACTGCTAGTAAATTAGCTATTTTTGCTATGTTGGTTAGATTTATGGAATTTATCCCTATTAAAGATGGTTCATGGATTTATTTGATTATAACTATTATTTCGGTAGCTTCTATTTTAGTAGGTAACTTACTAGCTCTGTTCCAAACTAGCTTAAAACGTGTACTAGGTTATTCTTCTATCGCCCATTTTGGTTATTTAATTATCATTTTATTGGCTGGTAACGAAATAGCTTCGTTAGAAGTGAAACAATTTGCGGCTAAAACAGCTACAATCTATCTATTTACTTATGTAGCAACCACTATGGGAGCATTTAGTGTTGTTACGGTGTTATCCTCTCCCTTCCAAGAACGTGATGCAGATGCATTATATAGATATAGGGGATTATTCTGGCGTCGTCCTATTTTAACTATTGCTTTATCTGTCATGATGCTTTCCCTTGCGGGGGTACCTTTAACTGCTGGTTTTATTGGTAAATTTTGGTTATTAAGAACAGTTATAGATGCTCGCTTATGGTTTTTAACCATTATGGTAGTCATAGGTAGTGCAATAGGTTTATATTATTATTTAAGAGTAATGATTACGCTTTATCTTGCTGAGCCAACTGCTAAAGATAATGAAGAAAGAAGTATTCATTGGACACATTTAACAGCTACTTTCTTTTTATTAGCTATTGCGATTATCGTTATTTTTGTTGGGGTATGGCCATCTCCTCTTATTGCTATTGCTGATTATGCAGTTATACCTGCCACCTTAATGTTCCCACAATAGTTAATCTATAGTAAAAAAGGCATCCTTATTAGGTTGCCTTTTTATTTACTAATTTTGTTATATTGGTTGTAAGTAATATATTACTAAATGCATATTCTGCTTTCCAATATATTCATTAACGGTAAGCCGATATACTATATGTACTTCTTTAATACTACTGTTAGGCCAAGTTTCTCTATCTATATTAAAGGCAATGGCTTCAATTGAGTGTTTATAACCATCACTAAGCCATAGCTTTAAGTGTTTATCCTTTAATAATCTTTGTTGCTCAATTTGAAAAATACCATTGAATATAGGCTCAGGAAAAGATTGTCCCCAAGGTCCCGCGCTAGAAAGTAATTGCGCCTGTTGTAAGGTTAATTCTTCATGTTGCAAGCTACCATCAGTAAAAATCGTTTTCTGTAAATCTTCTTCTGTTAATTGTATTTTTACTTCTTGCTCAAACCTACTTATAAAACTGGTAAGTTTATCTTCTTGGAGAGTAAGCCCGGCTGCCATGGCATGTCCTCCAAATTTGTCTATTAAGTCTGGATACTTACTCGCTATATTCTGTAAAACATCTCTAATATGCAATCCATCAATAGAACGAGCAGACCCTTTCAATAATCCAGTTTTATCTGATCTTGCAAAAACAATAGTTGGTCTATGATATTTTTCTTTTAAACGTGCCGCTAAAATACCTATCACTCCTTGGTGCCAATCTTGATTATAAAGACAAATAGCAATAGGTGATTGCTCTAAATTAATATTCTTCAAAGTATCGAATGCTTCAGTCTGCATACTTTGTTCAATCATTTTTCGTTCACTATTTAACGACTCCAACTGAGTAACTAACTGATAGGCAATTGTTTCATCAGTGCATAATAAACATTCAATCCCTAATTTCATATCATCAAGCCGACCCGCCGCATTTAAACGAGGGGCAATAATAAAACCTAAATCCATAGCGGTTATTTGACTAATATTCTTATTAGCTAAAGTTGATAATGCTTTAATTGCTGGCCTTGTCTTTCCTTTTTGAATACGTTTCACACCTTGTTCAACAAAAATTCTATTATTAGCATCAAGAGGCACCAAATCAGCTACTGTACCTAAGGCAACTAAATCTAGTAACTCTGCAAGATTAGGCTCTTGTTTATGATGTGCAGCAAAATAGTTATTAGCTCTTAAACGTGCTCTTAATGCTATTAGCACATAAAACATTACCCCTACCCCAGCTAATGTTTTACTGGCAAATAAACAATCTGGTTGGTTAGGGTTAACTATTGCATCCGCTGCCGGCATATCATTGCTAGGTAAATGATGATCGGTTATTAACACCTTAACGCCTGCAGCTTTTGCTGAGGCAACACCTTCTACACTAGCAATGCCATTATCAACGGTAATAATTAACCAAGGATTAAAATTATCAATGGCAAAAGACACTAGTTCAGGAGTCAAGCCATATCCGTATTCAAATCTATTTTGAACTAAATAATCAACTTGCTTGATACCTAGCATATTTAATCCCTGTACGGCTAAAGCAGTAGCAGTTGCCCCATCAGCATCAAAATCACCTACTACTAAAATGCTACGCTTTTGTTCAATAGCCGATATCAATAGTTCTACTGCCTTATCTATCCCTTTCAATAAGGAAAAAGGTTGTAATGCTGTTAAATTGTTATTCAATTGCTGCTCTTTAGTAATGCCTCTTGCGGCATAGATACGTGTTAATAAAGGAGAAATACCAGTTAATTGTGGTAAGAATTCTGGCAATGGGCGTTGTTTGATTAACATTTCTAATTTAGCTTAAAAATAATTAATTTAACACAATACTACATCTTGTATCTAGCTTATAGCTAAAGATAAACTGAGATAATTATTTTAATAGAAAAATAATATGAGTTAGCCATTCTAAGAGATAGCTAATCTTAGGCATCAGGCAATCACAGAATCAGCTACAAGTCTATATTGTATTTTAGAAAAAAACTCATTATATTGTATACAAGTTAATAAAAAGCACTATATATAGTAATACTTATTCACTAGATATAGTACTTATTGTAGTAGGTTACAAAACCTGAAAAATAATTATCTTTAGTTAATAGCGCTATATAAATACTTAATTTACAGTATTTAAATGACATTTATTTATAAATATCAAACATACAATATATAGTGTTTAATGGTTTACCGCTTGAAACTTTTAGGAGATTTTAATGTTTAGTGGTGTGTCACAAGATGAAAATCGTACTCTGGACAATGATTCAATAACCCTAGTGCCTGGACAAATTACTGTAATAAAGAGAACTGGCACAGTTGTCCCCTATACAGATGATAAAATTGCAGTAGCTATAGGTAAAGCATTCCTAGCTGTAGAAGGTGATAATGCAGCAGCATCTTCTCGCATTCACGACACAGTTAAAAAGTTAACGGAAATAGTAACCGCCACTTTTAAGCGCCGTATGCCATCAGGCGGTATTATCCATATTGAAGACATTCAAGACCAAGTAGAACTCGCCCTTATGCGTTCGGGTGAACAAAAAGTAGCTCGTGCTTATGTTCTTTATCGCGAAGCTAGGGCTCAAGAACGTGCTAAAGATCAAGTTAGTCAAGCACATCCAAGTATTAGAATCACTAATGATAAGGGGCAGTTATCTCCACTAGACTTAGGGCGTCTCAATACCATCTTAAAAGAAGCTTGTGAAGGATTAGTGGCAGTTGATCCGCAAATAATTCAAACCGAAACTTTAAAAAATCTTTATGATGGTGTTGCAGAAAAAGATGTCAATACTGCATTAGTGATGACAGCTAGAACTCAAGTAGAGCGTGAACCAAATTATTCTTTTGTGACCGCTCGATTATTATTGGATAAATTGCGAGCTGAAGCACTTAACTTCTTAAATATTGCTAAACGGGCTACCCATCATGAAATGGCTAGTTTCTATCCACAAGCTTTAACCACTTATATCCAAAAAGGTATTGCTCTAGAATTATTGGATAAACGTCTTGCTCAGTTCGACCTAACAAAATTAGGTCAAGCATTAGATCATGAAAGAGATCAAAAATTTACTTATTTAGGTTTACAAACCCTTTATGACCGTTACTTCATTCATAAAGATGGTATTCGCTTTGAATTACCACAAGTATTCTTTATGCGTGTAGCTATGGGGCTAGCCCTAGAGGAAGTAGATAAAGAAACTAAAGCTATTGAATTCTATAAATTACTTTCATCGTTTGACTATATGTCTTCTACCCCTACTCTATTTAACTCAGGCACAGTTCGCCCACAACTTTCTAGTTGTTATTTAACTACTGTACCAGATGACTTATCGGGTATTTATAAAGCTATTCATGATAATGCCATGTTATCTAAGTTTGCTGGAGGTTTAGGCAATGACTGGACCCCTGTACGTGCATTAGGTGCTTATATTAAAGGCACTAATGGCAAGTCGCAAGGTGTAGTGCCTTTCTTAAAAGTAGTTAACGATACCGCTGTTGCTGTTAATCAAGGTGGGAAAAGGAAAGGGGCCGTATGTGCTTACCTTGAGTCTTGGCATTTAGATATAGAAGAGTTCTTAGAGCTGCGGAAGAATACTGGTGACGATCGTCGTCGTACACATGATATGAATACTGCCAACTGGATCCCAGATTTATTTATGAAACGTGTATTTGATGATGGTTCTTGGACCCTCTTTAGCCCATCTGATGTAGCTGATTTACATGATCTTTATGGAAAAGCTTTTGAAGAGCGTTATGAATATTACGAAGAATTAACAAAATACGGCAAAATAAAATCTTTCAAAACTATGCCTGCCAGAGATTTATGGCGTAAAATGTTATCCATGGTCTTTGAAACGGGGCATCCTTGGGTAACCTTTAAAGATCCTTGTAATATTCGAAGCCCACAACAGCATGTTGGAGTAGTTCACAGTTCTAACCTATGTACTGAAATTACCTTAAATACTAACCAAGATGAAATTGCAGTATGTAACTTAGGCTCTGTGAACCTAGTTAATCACATTGTAAATGGCAAATTAGACCTTGAAAAATTGGCACGTACAGTAAAAACAGCAGTGCGTATGCTAGATAATGTGATAGATATTAACTACTATGCGGTACCTCAGGCAAAAAATTCAAATGCTAAACACCGTCCTATTGGCTTGGGGTTAATGGGCTTTCAGGATGCCCTTTATTTACAACATATTCCTTATGGTTCAGATGCTGCTGTTAAATTTGCCGATACCTCTATGGAAGCTATTAGCTACTACGCAATTAAAGCTTCTTGTGAGTTAGCAGCAGAACGTGGTAGTTATTCCACCTTTGCAGGTTCGCTATGGTCAAAAGGTATTCTACCGCTGGATTCATTAGATTTATTAATAGCTGAGCGAGGTGAAAAATACATTGAAG
>CALYQH010000092.1 GCA_945283395.1 uncultured Ventosimonas sp.
ATACCCCCTGTGTTTTTGTTGCTAAGCACCAAAGTACTTGGGAAACCATATTTTTCACTAGCCTTATTTATCCACTAAGTAATGTATTAAAAAAAGAGTTATTGTATATACCTTTGTTTGGTTGGGGATTAGCTGTCAGTAGACAAGTAGCTATCAATAGAAGTACTCCTAAAGAAGCGTTTAAGCAACTTATTGAAAAAGGTAAGGCACTCATCGAAGCGGGTCATTTTATTTTAATTTTTCCAGAAGGCACCCGAACTTTACCAGGCCATGGAGGACGTTTTTCTAAAGGCGGTGCAACGTTAGCAGCTATGGCAGGTGTACCTGTTGTACCTGTTGCACATAATGCAGGTGAGTTTTGGCCGAAGAAAAGCTGGGCAAAATATCCTGGAGTAATAGAGTTTGTCATAGGCCAACCTATCATGCCAATAGGTAGCACGCCTGAGCAAGTGCAAATAGTGAATAAACAAGCTGAAAATTGGGTTAATCAAGTTATGCAAAAAATAACATCGCCTGTTTTTTTGACAACCAATGGAAATGCTAAAGAAGACAAAGTGTAGCGAGATTAATAAAAAATAAGCGGGTATAATATCAACCAGATCTTTTACTTAAGATAGGATAGAGTTATGAAGCGTGGTACTCTTTATGTTATCTCGGCACCTTCTGGAGCAGGGAAAACTAGTTTGGTTAAAGCGTTGCTTAAGCGGCAAACCAATATGCGGGTAGCAGTTTCCCATACAACAAGACAACCACGCCGTGAAGAACAAGAAGGTATTAATTATTTTTTTGTGTCTCGTGAAAAGTTCATAGAGATGCTCAATACTAATCAGTTCTTAGAACATGCAATTGTTTTTGAACAATATTATGGAACAGCTGCCTATTGTGTAGATGATTGTTTAAAGAAAGGCTTAGACCTTATTTTAGAGATAGATTGGCAAGGGGCTCAGCAGGTGAGACGCTTAATGCCTGAAACTAAGAGTATATTTATTTTGCCACCATCTTGTGAGGTTCTTAGAATGAGATTATTACAAAGAGGGCAAGATTCTCAGGCAGTTATTGAACATCGTATGTCTAAGGCTATTGACGAGATCAGTCATTACTCAGAATTTGACTATTTAATAGTAAATGATGATTTTGATACGGCTTTAACAGAGCTTGAGGCTATTGTGGTAGCTAATTCCTTGACGTGCTTAAGACAGGCTGAGCAATTAGCACCTTTACTAAAAGATCTCTTGTGTTAAAACTAATAACCTTTTAAACTGAAAATTTAAGATAGCTTTTATAAGTAA
This sequence comes from uncultured Ventosimonas sp., assembly GCA_945283395.1. Classification (GTDB taxonomy): domain Bacteria; phylum Pseudomonadota; class Gammaproteobacteria; order Pseudomonadales; family Pseudomonadaceae; genus Entomomonas. Next base: position 1,290 of record CALYQH010000092.1, read on the forward strand.
ATTTGAGGAGTATTATGGCGCGTATAACCGTTGAAGATTGTTTAGATAAAGTAGGGAATCGTTTTGAATTAGTGATGCTAGCTAGTAAGCGTGCTAGACAGCTAGCGAGTGGCGGGCGTGAGCCATTGGTTGCATGGGATAATGATAAACCAACAGTAGTGGCGTTGCGGGAGATTGCTGATGGTTTAGTAAATAAAGAGTTTGTAGTGCAAGAGGCGGCAATTCATGAAGAACCTTTATTTACAGCTTTTGATGATGACCAAATGGATAGTTTAAGAGGCTAATCTATTTGAGAATTATTCCTCGCTTCTTAAGTAGTTATTTCAGCCGCGGGGAGGTTATTTGTGGCTACTATAGATGATTTTGCCAAAAATCTAAGTAGTTATTTATTACCCGAACAGGTGAATGCTGTTCGGCGTGCCTATTATTACGCAGCGCAAGCCCATGACGGGCAACGCCGACGAAGTGGCGAACAATATGTTACTCACCCACTAGCAGTGGCTACTATTCTTGCTGAAATGCATATGGATCATCAAAGTTTGATGGCTGCTATGTTGCATGATGTCATTGAAGATACTGGGATTCCTAAAGAGGCTTTGATTGAGCAGTTTGGAGAAGCGGTAGCGGATTTAGTAGATGGTGTCAGTAAATTAACTCAAATTAATTTTGATAGTAAAGAACAAGCACAAGCTGAAAATTTCCAAAAAATGGCCATGGCTATGGCCCGTGATATTAGAGTTATTATCGTTAAATTAGCCGACAGGCTGCATAATATGCGAACTCTGTCGGTGATGTCGCCACCTAAACGGCGACGTATTGCTAAAGAAACGTTAGAAATATACGCGCCTATTGCGAATAGATTAGGTATGCGAGATGTAAGAGTATCACTTGAAGATTTAAGCTTTAAAGCAATGTATCCTATGCGGGCCAATTTGATTGCTAAAGCAATACAAAAAGTTAGTGGGCACAGGCATGAGATTGTTGAAAAATTTCAACGTGCTATTGAAGCTTGCTTGACTAGAGAACACTTAGCGGGAGTTGTTTCGGGTCGAGAAAAACATCTTTATAGTATTTATGAAAAAATGCGCGAAAAGAACAAATCTTTTAATGAGATTATGGATATTTATGCATTTCGCATTATTGTCGACTCAGTTGATATGTGTTATCGCGTTTTAGGAGCTGTTCATAACTTGTTTAAACCTGTCCCAGGACGTTTTAAAGATTATATCGCTATTCCTAAGGCGAATGGCTATCAGTCCCTGCATACTTCATTATTTGGGATGAATGGTATTCCTATTGAGGTACAAATACGCACCAAAGAAATGGATGAAATGGCCAGTTATGGCATCGCTGCCCATTGGCTTTATAAGTCTGGTAGTGATGAAGTGAATCAAGATAGGGTAAAACGTTGGGTTAAAAATCTGTTAGAGCTACAACAAAGAGCAGGAAGTTCTCTTGAATTTATTGAAAATGTTAAAACTGACCTGTTTCCTGGTGAAGTTTATGTATTTACTCCTAAAGGCCGCATTATGGAATTGGCTAAAGGTGCAACGGCTGTTGATTTCGCTTATGCGGTTCATACAGACATAGGTAATTCATGTATTGCTTGCCGTATTGATAGAAGATTAGCTCCTTTATCGCAAGTATTGGAGAGTGGTTCTACGGTAGAGATTGTTTGTTCTCCTAACGCTAGGCCAAATCCAGCATGGCTCAATTTTGTTATTACTGGCCGTGCCAGAACGAGTATTAGACATGCGTTAAAACAACAAAAACAACAAGACTCTATAGCCTTGGGGGAAAGTCTATTAAATAAAGAATTAGCAGGTTTTAGCTCACATCTAGATAAAATATCAGCAGAGCAATTACAAGTATTACTTAAAGAATATAATTTAGCCAACCAAGCAGCTTTGTTTGAAGAGATAGGTTTAGGTAATAGAGTTGCTTATATTGTAGCGCAACGTTTAATAAGTGGATTACACAACTCCTCTATTCAGGCTCAACCACTCGAGATACACGGTACAGAGGGGCTAATTATTACCTATGCAAAATGTTGTTATCCTATTCCTAGAGATCCTATTGTGGGACACTTAACAGGTAAGGGAATGGTAATACATACTGAGAATTGTCGAAGAATAGCCGAGTTAAGTGATAAGGATAAAAGTGTCCCTCTCCGTTGGGCTAAGGAAGTTACTGGTGAGTTTGAAGTTGAATTACGAATTGAGATAGAACAACAACGTGGAATGATAGCCTTATTGGCAGAAAGTGTTAATATGGCAGATGCAAATATAGAGAAGATAGCCGTTGATGAGCAAGATGGCCGCACAGGTATAGTTGATATGGTTATCATTGTTCGAGACCGTATACATTTATCTCAAGTTATTAAAAGATTACGATTAATAAATGGTATTATTAAAATAGCTAGAGCAAAGCATTAAGTGTAATAGAGGAATGAATATATGAGTAAGCAAGTTATTAAAACAGATCAAGCGCCAGCAGCTATTGGCACCTATTCACAAGCAATTAAGGTTGGCAATACCGTTTATTTATCAGGACAAATTCCACTTAATCCTACAACGATGCAGTTAGTGTCAGATGGTTTCGAAGCCCAAACAAGGCAAGTATTTGAGAATCTCAAAGCAGTAGCAGAAGCAGCTGGTGGTGGTCTACAAGATATAGTAAAACTTAATATTTATTTAACTGATTTAGCCAATTTTGCTAAGGTTAATGAGGTGATGGCAAGTTATTTTAAAGCACCTTATCCTGCCCGAGCAGCTGTGGGAATTAATGCATTACCCAAAGATTCGTTAGTAGAAATGGATGCCGTTTTAATATTGGGATGATCTTCAGTATTTTTTTAAGGATATAATTATGACCCTCACAGAACTTCGTTATATTGTGGTGTTGGCTCAGGAAAAGCATTTTGGTAAAGCGGCGGAACGCTGTCATGTAAGTCAACCTACTTTGTCGGTTGGTATAAAGAAGTTAGAAAAAGTTGGGGGTTTATATTTTTGAACGTAGTAAAAACTCGGTACGGTTAACACCTGTAGGTGAAACTATTGTAGAACAAGCACAAAGGGTCTTGCAGCAGACTCAAACTATTCGTGAATTGGCAAAGGTTGGTAAAGATCAACTAGCAGCGCCTCTTAGAGTAGGGGCTATTTATACCATAGGGCCTTATTTATTTCCGCATCTTATACCTGAGTTACATAAAGTTGCGCCAGAAATGCCTCTTTATATTGAGGAAAATTTTACTCATGTACTAAAGGAAAAATTACGTTCGGGTGATCTAGATGCAATTATTGTGGCATTACCTTTTAGTGAACCTGATATTGTCGCCAAGCCGCTTTATAAAGAACATTTTGATGTTTTATTGCCTGCAGGGCATCCTTGGACTAGTAAGAAGTCAATTAGTGCCGATGATCTAGATAATAGAAGTCTTCTATTATTAGGAGAAGGCCATTGTTTTAGAGATCAGGTGTTAGAAGCTTGTCCTACCGTCAAAGCGGATACTCATACAGAATTTACTACCATTGAATCAACTTCATTAGAAACCATCAGGCATATGGTTGCCTCAGGGTTTGGTATTACTGTGTTACCTCATTCTGCTATACATAGCCCCTATTATGCAGAGGGAGTAGTGGCAGTAAGACCTTTTGCAGACCCTGTTCCTACTAGAACAGTAGCAATAGCTTGGCGGATGAGTTTTCCTCGCCCCAAGGCTATTGATATGCTGTCAGATGCAATTATGCTATCTACAAAAGATATTCTTTAATTTTTATTGTTATGGCTAATTTGGCAGCAACGCCTATTACTCATCTAAAGGGGGTAGGTAGTGCCTTAGCAGAAAAATTAGCAAAAATATCAATTCATACTGTTCAAGATTTATTATTTCATCTACCTATTCGTTATCAAGATCGGACTCATATCTCGCCAATAGGCTCTTTGTTCGTGGGGCAAGATGCGGTAATAGAGGGACGAGTAGTGAGCTCAGGGATTATCAAGGGGCGTAGACGAAGCCTATTAGTCAAATTGCAAGATGGTAGCGGTTTGATAGGGTTACGGTTTTATTATTTTAATCAAGGGCAACGGAACATGTTTAAACAAGGTGCTATAGTCCGTTGTTTTGGTGATGTGCGATTAGGGGCTTCGGGCCTAGAAATATATCATCCAGAATGTCGTATTTTAGCGGAAAATAAGCTAATTCTAGTTGAACAAAATTTAACGCCTATTTATCCTACAACAGAAGGATTAACTCAATCTAAACTAAGACAACTAGTTGGACAGGCACTCTTAGGCTTAACTAGTATAAGCCTGCCTGATTATTTACCGTTAACTATTAGAGAACAATATCAATTAGGTAATTTGCTTGAGGCAATAACTTATTTGCATAATCCACCGCCTGATGCTAATAACCAATTACTTTTAGACAGAAAACACTGGTCTCAGCAGCGGTTAATT
>CALYQH010000093.1 GCA_945283395.1 uncultured Ventosimonas sp.
TGGTAGTATTTCAGTTTTAAAAGGAATATTGGCAGAAATAAAGACTACCGAGCCATATTCACCTATGCCTCTTGCTAGCGCTAACGAAAAACCTGTCATCCAAGCAGGAAAAAGCGCAGGGAAAAGCACAAAAATAAAGGTCTGTAATCTATTTGCCCCTAAACTACGAGCAGCTTCTTCTACTTCGCGCGGAATATCCTTAATTACCGGCTGTAAAGTACGGACGGCAAAAGGCAAAGTAACAAATACTAAGGCTAAAGTGATGCCTAAAGGGGTATAGGCTACTTTAAAAGGTAATAATGATCCTATTAATCCATTAGGTGCATATAAGGTTGTAAGAGCAATACCTGCAACCGCAGTAGGAAGAGCAAAAGGTAAATCAATCATAGCATCTATTATCTTTCGTCCTGGGAAAGTATAACGTATCAAAACCCAAGCTAATAGGCCACCCATTATGGCTACTATAAAGGCAGCTAACAAAGAGGTATAAAGTGATAACTTTAATGCTGACTGGAGCTGCCTACTAGTTAGAATAGACCATAATTGATCCATAGTAATCTGGCTGGCGTAACATAACATACCCGCTAAAGGGATCAGCACAATAAGTGAAAGCCACATTAATGTATAACCTAATGTGAGGCCAAATCCTGGAATAACTGATGATTTATGAAAAGCCATTAGTTTATTGCTACCTTATTTATTTCATTATATATTTGGTCAAATATAGCATTATCGATGAAAAATTTAGCTTGTGCTGCTTGCCAACCTCCAAATTCTTTATCTATAGTAACTAATGTTAACGTAGGAAATTGTGTTTTAAACTCTTCAGCAATTTTAGCGTTACGAGGTCTGTAATAACTTTTTGCAATGATTCGTTGCCCTTCTTCACTATAAAGGTATGTTAAATAAGCAGTAGCTTGTTTTCTAGTATGTTTTTTTTCAACATTAGCATCTACTACGGCAACAGCAGGTTCTGTTAACATAGACAAAGAAGGTGTAATTATTTCTAATTGCTCGCCACCTTGCTCGGTTAGGGATAAATAAGCTTCATTTTCCCACGCAATAAGTACATCACCCAGTCCGCGCTGTACAAAACTCACAGTAGCTGCTCTTGCTCCTGCATCTAACACAGGAGTATGAGCATAAATTTTCTTAACAAACTCACGCGCTTGGTCTTCACTTCCATATTTATGTTTAGCATAGGCCCATGCCGCTAAAAAATTCCAACGCGCCCCCCCTGATGTTTTTGGATTAGGGGTTATAATCTCAATGCCTTCTTTTACTAGATCATCCCAATCCTTAATTCCCTTAGGATTTCCTTTACGCACTAAGAAAACGATAGTTGAAGTATAAGGCGTACTATTATCTGGCAACCTAGTTTGCCAATCTTTACTAATAAGCGGTTGGCGTAAATTGATAGCATCTACATCACCTCCTAGGGCTAAAGTAACTACATCTGCACGCAAACCATCTATTACCGCTCTTGCTTGTTTGCCGGAACCTCCATGTGAACTTTTAATAGTTATTTTTTCGCCTGTAGCTGCTTGCCAATATTTTATAAATGCTGCGTTATATGCTTGATAAAGTTCACGGGTTGGATCATAAGAGACATTCAATAACTCTATGGCTATCGCTTGGCTTGCCAATAGCCAGCATAGCACAATAGCGAAAGTTGTTTGCAAAAAAGACATAATGATCTCCGTATGTATCTTTAGGTTATATCTTATAGCTATTTTAACCATCTTCTTTTATTCTTAAAAATAATTTTTAATAAGGTACTTATTTCTTTTTAGAATATAACCTAGCTGCTTTTATAGAATTATGCAAATATCTATTATGTTAGTGCTACTAATAGATAATAGTTATTATTATAAAAATTACTATCATCTGCAACCTAATAATTTCAAAGGGTTATATAGGTTGGTTCAATGTTTTCAGATATCCTAAGCATCCTAACAGAAATAGATAATTTACATCATATAGTATTATCGCTTGTCATATCTACCATCGCTAATAATGGGCAATTGCATACAAGTTATGCGCCATATCTTAATGAGGGCGGTTATTATTACATCCCTGCCTCCCAGATAACACCCTATTATCAGTATTTGCAAACTGATACAACAATTGGATTAATGATTATTGAAGATGAGCAACAGGCCAAAAATATTTGCAGTAGAACTCGGCTGTGTTGCCAAGCTCTTGCTGAAATAGTTCCCCCTAGCTCAGCAGAATTTATTTATGTAGTAAATGAACTTAAACAGCGCATAGGAAATATGATGGATTTATTTATTGCTTTAAACAATTTTAAGCTAATTAGGATGCGCCCACAAACAGGCAACCTTATGTTAGGACTAACCAAAATTTATGAGCTATATTGCCAAGAAGTAAATAATAACTTACCTCTATTACAAATTGTTTAATTAATTACGTTAAAAAAAGCGGGACAATCCCCGCTTTTTAAAAATGACCTTGTTATTTTATGCCCGCTTCAGCTTTTAATGCTTCTGCTTTATCTGTTCGTTCCCAAGTGAAGGTAGTAAAGGTATCATTTCCTACTGTTTTTGCTTGAGGAACACGTCCAAAATGACCATAAGCAGCCGTTTCTTGATACATAGGATGTAATAAGTCTAGCATTCTTGTAATAGCATAAGGGCGCAGATCAAAATGCTTACGTATTAGGTGTATAATCTTTTCATCTGATATTTTGCCAGTTCCAAATGTATCAATTGCAATAGAGGTAGGTTGAGCCACTCCTATAGCGTAGGATACTTGAATTTCACAACGATCAGCCAAACCAGCAGCAACAATATTTTTAGCTACATAGCGTCCCGCATAAGCAGCACTACGATCTACTTTCGAAGGATCTTTCCCAGAAAAAGCACCGCCACCATGTCGAGCCATACCACCATAACTATCTACTATGATTTTTCGTCCTGTTAATCCACAATCGCCTACCGGACCACCTATAATGAATTGGCCGGTTGGATTAATATGAAATTGAGTATCTTTATTAAGCAACTCAGCAGGAATCACTGACTTCACTATTAATTCCATCACTGCTTCTTTTAAATCCTTTTGTGAAACATCAGGGTTATGCTGAGTGGAAAGCACTATCGCATCAATTCCAACCACTTTACCCTTTTCATAACGACAAGTAACTTGTGATTTAGCATCGGGACGTAACCAAGGTAGTAAACCACTCTTACGGGCTTCAGCTTGACGCTCTACTAAACGATGAGAAAAACAAATAGGCGCTGGCATTAATACATCTGTCTCATTACTTGCATAACCAAACATTAACCCTTGATCACCTGCCCCTTGATCCTCTGGTTTTTGGCGGTCTACTCCTTGAGCAATATCTACCGACTGCTTGCCAATAATGTTTAAAACACCACAAGTAGCTCCATCGAAGCCTACATAAGAAGAAGTGTAACCAATACCACATATAACGCTACGCACTAACTCTTCTAAATCCACCCAGGCATTAGTGGAAATTTCACCGGCAATAATTGCCACACCTGTTTTAACTAAAGTTTCACAAGCTACCCTAGCATGTTTATCTTGAGCAATAATAGCGTCTAATATTGCATCGGAAATTTGATCGGCAATTTTATCTGGATGACCTTCAGATACTGATTCCGATGTAAAGAGCGCGTATTCACTCATCTTTCTTGTACCTCATTTAACATAGTAAAATAAACAAAAACTTCTTCATTAACTTATCAAGTAACACAAAAATGCTTTACTTGCAGTTGGAACCCATTACGTAAGCCGATATAGAGACTTTCATCTGACTTAAAGCCAGCTGCTTCAGCCCAATGATCTAATTCGTCTGGTTCAAAGCCTAACCATAAATCACCACAAGCATCTGTTACCCAAGTTTGCTGATGATGACATAACTCTGTTACTAATAACCGACCTGTTGCTTTAAGATAGGATTTAAAATGCTTAAGCGCTTCAGCAGGTGCCGGTAAATGATGTAATACCATGTTAGCTACAATATAATCTACTTTATCTGCTAGCTGTAATTTAGTAGCATCTGCATGTTGCAAATTAACATTATCTAGTTGTTGTTGATTGCAAATTTTCTCAACCAACTGCAACATTTCTGCACTATTATCAACTGCTATTACTTGTTTAAAACGTTTGGCCAACACAGGTATAAACTTACCTTCGCCAGGACCTACTTCTAAGGCAATATCATCAGTAGCTATATTATTATCTAACAGGGTTAATAGCACATCTTGATATTGAGCTAAACCTACTATCAATTCATCTTGTTGAGCTAACTCGCCATTTTTAATTAAATTAGCAAAAAAAGTTTTACTAGATTCAGCTCGTTCTGCATAAATTTGCTCAATATTTTTTTGTAACTCAAAGGGTATAGATAAAGCATCTATTTCTTCTAACGCAGCTTGATGCAAATTAGCTAATAAATGCTCTTTAGGCAAAGCCCTACGATAAAAAATACTATTTCCTTCACGCCTTGTTACTACTAATGCTGCCTGTAATAGTATTTTTAAATGATGGCTCATACCTGATTGGGTGGTGGCAAATAATTGAGTTAATTCCAATACCCCAAAAGAATTATGCAACAATACCCTCAAGATCATTATTCGGAGAGGGTCACTTATCGCCTTACAAAAGCTAGCTATATTTTGGGTAGTTTCAGCATTTATCATGAGAGTGAAGTCTACTCCCAAAAAGAACAAACAACAAGTCTATATCAAAATATATTGATATAGTTTTAAGATGATATTATGTTTAGACTCTTTATTAAAAGCTAGTAGCATTTTTCAGGAGCTAACGGCATGTTACCAGCAATAATACTCATTAATTCAGCTATCATAATAGCTGTTAAACCCCATATTTTATATCCTTGATAATTATAACAAGGTACATACCAATCCCTATTCAAATAATCAATACGATGAGTAATTACTTGCGGTTCTGCTTTAAAAAACGCTAAAGGAACAGTAAAAATAGCAGCTACTTCTTGCAAATTTGGCTGGTAGTGAATAGCATCATCAACTAATGCAATAAAGGGGGTTACTTTAATTTTATATTTAGATACAAGTGGCTCAAGAGATCCTATGACTTCAATATGATGGGCAGGCAAAGCAATTTCCTCTGCTGTTTCTCTTATTGCTGTTTGCTGCAATGTTGTATCTGCTGGTTCTCGCTTTCCTCCAGGAAAAGCTACTTCACCACTATGAGTTGATAAATAATTAGCTCGCAGCGTCAATAACAACTCAGGTTCAGTTTTCTTAATAATAGGCATAAGCACAGCAGCTTCTTTAAAATCAGCTGAATCTAATCTAGAATCAGGCTTATAGTTTCTAATTCGATTTATCATATCCTGCAACATAACCTTACCTCTTTTTGTAACTATATTGTTAGGCTAAAGCTTAATATCTATGAGCGTTATTTGTTGATTATTATATAGTAAAGGTAATTTATATTGTTGGGGTGCGGCAATAATAAGTTGCTCTTTTTGCTTTTTAGTTAATTGCTTAACTGCTAGTTCTCTTTTTAATGCTTGTGATTTTGTGCCGCAAATTTCTAAATAAGCTAAAGCTAACGCTTTACTACTATTAAAAAACTTAGCCCCTTTTCCAGTACAGTGTTGAATAAATCTTGTTATAGGATTAGGGCTAATACCACAATAAAGTTTATTGTCTATGGTTCTTACTATATAGAGA
>CALYQH010000094.1 GCA_945283395.1 uncultured Ventosimonas sp.
GTAGGTAGATTGGTCATAATGCACCTTCACAAGATCATTAATAGGTAACTTTGCTAGCTCTATGACTATTGCTACTCGCGAGGCCTTTGCTATATGCTCACAATCAGCCAATAAGCCATCAGAAATATCAATACAGCTACTCGCCTTACCACATAAAAACTGCCCTAAAGCTAATTGCGGAGTTGGTGACCAATAATAAGCTAATACCTGTTGCTCAACAGGTCGTTGTCCTAATACCATAGGTAAAGCAGCTGCACCATTACCAAGGCTGCCACTAACACAAAGCAAATCACCTACTTGAGCAGTGGAGCGAAGTAATGCCTTTCCTTTGGGCACTTCACCTATCACTGTGATAGTGATAGTCAAATTTCCTTTGGTAGTATCACCACCTACTAAAGCAATAGCACATTGCTGAGCTTTAATGGATAGTCCTTCAGCAAACCCCTTTAACCAAGCTTCATCAACTTTTGGTAACGTTAACGCTAAAGTAAAAGCCAAAGGCTTAGCACCCATAGCAGCTAAATCACTCACTGCGACAGCTAAAGCTCGTTGGCCTATCAAAAAAGAATCTGCCTGAGCTGGAAAGTGGATATCTGCTACTAGTGTATCAGTAGAAATAGCTAGCTCACTACTATCACTAGGAAGCAGTAAGGCACAATCATCACCAATACCTATTGCAATATTTGGATGGAGAGAAGCACAAGGGGCTCTTTTAAAATAATGATCTATTAATTCAAATTCACCCACTCAACAATAACCTTTTTACTTTTTAACACTCGTTTCAGCGATTCGAAGTTTAGGTGCTAGTTTATCCAAAATGCCATTAATAAACTTATGACCATCGGTAGCTCCAAATACTTTAGCTAGTTCAACTCCCTCATTAATGACAACCTTATAAGGAACATCAATACGTTCTAATAATTCGAAGGTGGACAGACGTAAAATTGCTAGCTCTACAGGATCTAACTCTGCTAAAGCCCTATCTAAAAAGGGTGAAAAAACCTCATCTATTTCTGTAACCTTACTAGGCACACCGTGTAAAATAGCTTTAAAATAGTTGGTATCAACTTTTTTAAAATCATTATCCATATAAAACTGAGCTTCAATTTCATTGAGCGCTTGCCCAGCCATATACCATTGATACAACGCCTGCATGGCCAAAACACGTGCTTTACGACGACCCGCTAATTTACCTCGTAAAGGCTTGTCAGTGACAAAATGGTCAGAACTACTCACTTGACCTCCAACTGTGCCAATAAATTAACCATCTCAAGAGCTGAACAGGCTGCCTCAGCCCCTTTGTTACCTGCTTTAGTGCCTGCTCGCTCAATTGCCTGCTCTATGGTATCTACCGTCAACACTCCAAACGCTATAGGGATATCATAGCGTAATGAAACTTGTGCCAAACCTTTAGTACACTCTCCTGCTACGTATTCAAAATGAGGTGTTCCACCACGAATAACAGCCCCCAAAGCAATAATAGCTGCAAACTCTTTTCGTTGCGCTACTTTTTGACACACTAAGGGAATCTCAAAAGCTCCTGGCGCACGTAAAATAGTGATATCCTGCTCTTTAACGCCATGTCTAGTTAAAGTATCTACTGCACCAGTCACTAAATTTTCTACTACAAAACTATTAAAACGCCCTACTACTAGCGCAAAACGACCTTTAGGTGTAGCAAAACTACCTTCTAGAGTTTGTAATGTCATAACCAAATCCACTATTAATAAAGAACTAAACTCCCATTGTATTATTATAACGAAATAACAAGCAAAATAGTTAGTACCTTCTGTTAAACTGGCGGAATATATTCTACGACTTCCAGACCAAAACCAGACAAAGCATTAAAACGAGCTGGGGTACTTAATAAGCGCATTTTACGCACACCTAAATCGCGCAATATTTGCGATCCTACACCTACCACATTATAGGTAATTTGTACATTATTATTGGCTGGGACTAACTTCTCCTGTAAATTAGCTAACAAATTCTGACCATCTAACGAATTGCCTAGTAATACTACAACACCACAGCCTTCTTGTACTACCCGACTCATTGCACTTCTTAACCCCCAGCGTCCTGCTTTGGGTACCTGTAACAAATCCCGAAGAGGATCAAGATTATGTACCCTTACTAATACTGGCTCTTCACTGTTAATTACCCCATAGACCAAAACTAAATGTATAAAACCATCAACTTCATCTCGATAAGAAATAAGCTGAAAATCTCCTACCTCAGTCGCTAAAGGTTGCTCTAAAACCCTTTTTACAGTACGTTCATGGGTCAAACGATAATGAATTAAATCTGCAATAGTCCCTACTTTAATAACATGCTCAGCTGCAAATTTTTCGAGCTCTATACGTCTCGCCATGGTACCATCATCGTTCATAATCTCACAAATAACCGCTGACTCATTAAATCCAGCCATTCTAGTTAAATCAGTCGCTGCTTCAGTATGGCCTGCTCTAGCCAAAACTCCACCAGGTTGTGAAATAAGCGGAAATATATGACCTGGACTTACGATATCTTCTGGCTTAGCATCATCAGCACAAGCAGCTTGTACAGTTCTCGCCCTATCACCTGCTGAAATACCTGTAGTTACACCCTTAGCTGCCTCAATTGAAATAGTAAATTTAGTACCAAAACCTGACCGGTTTCGCTGTACCATCAAATTCAACCCTAAAAGTTCACATCGTTCCTTACTCATGGGCATGCAAATAAGGCCTCGGGCATATTTGGCCATAAAGTTAATATGTTCTGCTTCAACACATTGCGCAGCTATAATTAAATCTCCCTCATTCTCACGTCCTTCATCATCCATCAAAATAACCATTTTACCCTGACGAATATCTTCTACGAGTTCTTCAATTGTACTAAGTGTCATTTTGACTCCTACTTATTTTAATATTTAGCTATACACGGCTAGCTTATTACCTAATGAACCATAATAAACTTTATTGCTATGAATATCTAATAAACTTAAACTACCATGAGATTTAACTGCACCTGTATCTAGGCAAACCACTCAATAAAAAACCTCGTCATAGACGAGGTTTTTTAAACACTAGAAGCAAACCTAACTATTTTTTATCAGCGTTCGCGTTCGCTTTAGCTTTGTTTTTGGTATTTACTGCCGGTTTAACTGTTTCTTTTGAGTTGCCGCTCTGAGCAGTTTTAGCTTCTGGCTTCTTAATGTTTATTAACTCAACATCAAAAATTAATACTGAATTAGGTGGAATAACTGGCGGCATACCTTCAGCACCATACGCTAATTCACTGGGAATATAGAGTTTAACTTTTTCTCCTACCTGCATTAACTGCAAAGCCTCTACCCAACCTGGAATTACAGAGCCAACAGCAAATTCAACAGATTTACCACGCTTTATGGAACTATCAAATACATTACCATCTACCAATTTGCCTTCATAATTGACCTCAACCACATCATCTTTAACAGGTTTAGGACCATTTCCCGCTTCAACAACCTCATATTGCAAACCAGATTTAGTAGTGATAACACCTTCACGCTTACCATTTTCTACTAAAAACGCCTTACCTTTCTCTTCATAAGCTTTAGCATGTTCTTGCTCTGCTTTTTGCACCATGCTTTGTAATGAAGTTACAGCTTGTTGCATTTGCTCTTTACTTAACTTAGAGTCTTTTCCTGCTAATGCGTCATTTAGACCTGCTAATATCTGCTCAGACTCAAATCCTTTAATTCCTGTAGGCTCAATGTTTTTACCAAAATTATAGCCAAGCAAATAAGAAATATTTTCCATATTAACGGCACCATCAGCAGGAGTATTTGCAGATGAAGTATTTTCTGCTGGAGCTGATGCAGTAGTACCTGATGGTGCGGTTGTTGTCTGAGCAGTCGGTGTATCTTCTATTTTTTGTGGCTCAGACTTTGAATCACAAGCCGACAATGTAAAAGCTAAAGTAGCTACTGCTATAGCTAAGTAATTTTTCTTCATACTATTTCCTTATGACCATTCATAGTTAACTAAGGTAAAAATAAAATATCAGCTTATCAGCTTCAATCAAAATTGACTATGATAAGAGCATTTTTTTGCAAAACAGTTGCATTTCATAAATTAAAATTCATTGTCCCATATTATATAATTTTCTGATTATCTTGCCCTTTATTAAGTAATTAAAAATCAAACAAAATATTTCTACTTTAAAATAAGGGCGCGTTAATTTTAAAGCTCTTTTTTACTTAACACCTTATTATAAAAATATTTTTTAGATTGAATAACAAACATTACAAATAATTTTATAATTTATCAAAATAACGGTTGTTTTTTATAAAAAAATCCCTATAATAGCTCGCCCATACGGTAGTTAACTATTTATAGTTTATTACCTATATACTTAGCATATTCCATGCCCGGGTGGTGAAATTGGTAGACACAACGGACTTAAAATCCCTCGGGTGAATAACCCGTACCGGTTCGACTCCGGTCCCGGGCACCATATTAAAAGCCTTGCAAAATAATACTTGCAAGGCTTTTTTTATTGCCCTCAAATTAACCTCTTAAGCTTTTTCTTATATTGCAAACATCCACATTACGTCCACAGCTCAACTAATCAGTATCAATCTGTGCTAATGGATCTAAATTAACAATATCTGCTAAGTGTAACGGTGAAAGATAGCCCCCTGCAGGTCATGGTGTATCAATATAGCAAGATGGCCCCGGTGCCTATCAGTCGGCAAGTGTTGACGGCGATTAGACCCGAACAACTTACGGTATGATAACCGACCAAAGCTATGAACGAAATATTAATGTGTATCAATCAAAAGATACTTATAGGAACGTTGAAAAAACCATACTAGAAAATGATAAAAAGCTAGTGGCAGGCAATAAAGAGGAAACGATAGCAGGTAAACTCATCACGGCGGTATCCACGTAAAAAATTAAAACTTGACCAACGCGAAGCCGCTAAAATATTTGGTGGTGGCGTTAATGCGTTTTCACGCTACGAGACAGGCAAGAACAAGCCACCAGAAGCGCTAATTCAACTACTACGACTATTAGACAAACACCCAGAGTTATTAGCCGAGATCAAAGGGTAATATATGATAAAAACAATAGAGTTTAATAACGCGGCAAAAAGGTTAACTAATGAATGTGCAGGGTATGGCGACCCAGAGGCAAATATATATATAGCCCAACAACAAACAGCAGATTGGATGATGAGGTTAACTATAGCAGCTGCTACAATAGGCATTCTAGGGTTAGCTATTTCTATTTACGCTACCTTTTTTAAATAGTAAATACCATACATCAAGGGCGCATTATGCGCCCTTTTTATTTTATCTTTTTTTCTATTTTTCTTAGGATATCCGCGATATTAGCTAAGTTGCTATTATCCGCTGCATCAAGATATGAAAACGTTTTTTGCTTAAGGATGTATACATGTTCCTTTTTTATACTAAAATTAAAAATAGGGGCTTTAGCCTTATATTTGACTTTTACTATAATCTGAACATCTTCGCCTAACAACGTATGCCCAACTCCAACAAAATATTCCAGACAGGCTTGAGGTTGAAAAAATGGAAATTCAATTTTAATATCTTGTAGCTTTGTTAAAACCTCTATTTTTGAATCAATATAAATTTCAAAATCCCGAGCAAAATCGTTACCTATATTTTTAATTTCTAAATATATAACAGACTTGGCTTTATCTTTTCCTGTTTT
>CALYQH010000095.1 GCA_945283395.1 uncultured Ventosimonas sp.
TGAGACTCATCTAATAATTTATGAACTTTATTAAGTTCATCTTGAACTAATTTTAGTTTATCTATGGTTTGCGAGAGTGATTCTTGGCATTTAGATACTGCTGTTTTTTGGGTTATTTCTTCAATAATATTGTTGTTATCTATCACAACTTCTTCACTAACTAATTCCTTTAAAACAGGTTCAGATACTATAGGCTCATTTACTAAAGTAGCTTCTAAATCTATTTTTGTCTTTTGCAACTGGCTATATTCTTTTCTTAGCTTTAACAATTGCTCAGCTAGTTCTTTTTGGATTTGCCATTGCTCTGTGATTTGTTCCAATGCTATATTATTTTTTTCTAAATTAACGCGCAACTCTTCAACTACAGCAAGATCAATAGTAATGCCAGCTAATTTATCTCTAAGCAAAGCATTATATTCCCTTTCATCTATAGCAATTTGGCTACGTAAGCTTTCTATTTTCTCTGGAGTAGCAGCTAAGCTTATTTTAACTCTCGCACTGGCAGTATCTAATACATCAACTGCTTTATCGGGTAATTGTCGGCCTGCTAAATAACGTGCTGACAACTCAGCTGCTACAATTACAGCATCATCTCTTAAATATACGCCATGGCTTTGCTCATAGATAGGGGCTAAACCACGCAAAATAGTGACTGCTTGATTTATAGTGGGCTCATGTAACTGTACAGCTTGGAAACGTCTAGCTAGCGCAGCATCTTTCTCAAAATATTTCTTGTACTCCGACCAAGTAGTAGCGGCTATAGTACAAAGCTCCCCTCTTGATAACGCAGGTTTTAATAAATTTGCTGCATCTGAACCACCCGCATCGCCACCTGAGCCAATTAAAGTATGTGCTTCGTCTATAAATAGGATAATAGCCTTAGGGGAAGCCTTGACTTCATCGATCAATCCTTTTAAACGACGCTCAAATTCCCCCTTCATACTAGCGCCAGCCTGTAATAATCCCATATCTAATGATAATAACTCCATATTTTTTAAAGCATCTGGCACATCACCTTCAGCAATACGAATAGCTAACCCTTCTACAACAGCAGTCTTTCCTACCCCAGCTTCGCCAACAATAATAGGATTATTTTTTCTACGGCGCGCTAGAATATCTATCATTTGTCTGATAGCATCATCTCGGCATAACACAGGGTCTAACTTATTGTCACGTGCTAATTGAGTAAAATTATGAGTAAATTTCTTTAATAAAGACTCACTGCCTTCCCTCATTACATTAGCTGTACTTTGCTGTTCAACTTGTTCCGCTAATACATAATCTTTCAATCTATTCTCATCAATAGTAGAAAGTAACTTATAATATTTAGTGCCAACGTAACGAATAGCATTCCTCAATAAAGCTAGAATAAGGGCTGCTTGATCAATATAATTTCTTTCTAACTCTAAATTAGCTAATAGTAAAGCATCTTGTAACCATTGAACCAGCTCAACAGAAAAGACTGGATTCTGTGATTCAACGGATTCTGATCTTGGTTGTAATACTGCCAACAGTTCATCTAAATCAATACCAGCATCTTGTACCGCTTTATTTAATAAACTATCTGGTATGGCAAGCATACTAAATAGTAAATCTTCTATTAAAACTTTTTTACCTCCGCGAATGACGCAATGTTCAGCAGCTTTTTCAAGGTCTTCGCGGGATTGACTATCTAGTGCTTGAATCAATTGTTGTAAATCTATATTAATCATTGTTAATCCTTGTTAAGCCGCACTTCTTAAAGATATTTCACCATCAGCCATTTCTTTACCTAGCCAACTGGTCCAACCAAGAAGGCATTCACTTTGCTTTCCTATAGTTAAATCTTTAATTTCATCTTTTAACAGTTGTAACTTAATGTCATAATCAAGAGGATCCTTTAATATAAAACGCACTAAAGTTCCCAACTGAATATATTCTTTATAAATAGGTAAAAATTGATGAAATCTCACCCATGTTAATTTAAGAATATGAATCCTAAATTTGCCGCTCCTATCTCTCACTTCAGTACCTAGTACTAAACTGTCGCCCATAACGCTGTTATTTAGTCCTAATTGATTGAGCTGATCCTCTGCTATACTGACTTTACGTTCTATACATTGTTCTACATAAATATCCATATGTTTAAAGTAATATCGTAATACAGATTCAACCAATACTGCTGAATGAGCGCGCAAACTAATCATACCTAAATAAGGTAATAATCTTTTCCAATTTAAATTATCTACTTTTCTTAAAGATTCATCCCCTAACCCAACAAAAGAAAATAATTTAGCTGAAAATGCATCTTTTGCTCCTGTTTGAAAAAAAGCATAGTAACGATATTTTTTCCAAATATGTAATAACAATCTTTGTAATCTATCATTAAAGAAATTAAGAAAATCCTTAGTGGTATTATCCTCATAGATACCATTTCCTAGTGCTTGCTCGCCATAAAATACTGGCAAAGGAGAATTAGCGCCTATTAATCCCAAAGGATTAATACACATCCTTACTCGTACTTCACCATTCTCATGAAAGAATTCTATGTACTCAATATCACAAGTAGGAAAACCTAAACTAGGATTAGCGATAAATTCTATACGTTCATAAAGTTGTTCATCTGTTAAGGAGCGATCAGAAATACTTCTTAAGTAGTCTACAGTGAGCAAGATACCTTGAAATAATGAGTATTTTCTAATATTAGCTGTATGCCAGAGCGGACGAACAGGAAGATATTCTCTTACCTCATCCTTATAGTAAATATTTTTAGCCATTAGCTATTCCCCTTATGATTCATCATAACAACTCCTGTTGCCCAATACGTAATGGCCATTTATAAGTTTGATTTTGTGTACTATACACGACCAATTCATGAAAGGAATTTAAACTAACATAGAGGACAAAAAACTCATTTAAAATAGAAGTAAATAAAAATAAATCACCCTCGCCAATGTAGCCTGTAGGGTCAATAGTTAACTCTGTTCTAACGCCTCTTAAAGGTAATCCTTTATATAACCTATTGACTGGTTTATAAACAATATTCTTTAAGCCCGCTAATAAGCGCCGACTTACACGTTCTTTTTGTTGATCATAAAAACTTGGAAAATCATAGGTTTCTAAAACTACTTTCAAAGGCTCTACATCTGCTAATGATAAATAGTTTAACGACATATTACTGATAATACGCCATAAGAAACCTCTATCTATAGGGGGAGCGTAACTAGCAGTGGGAGGAATAATATTGTGAAATACTAAGTTATCAGGAATACTTTCAGTAGCTACACAAATATCCCCTACTTTTAATTCTTTAGGTAAATTCTGATTACTACAAGTTAATTCTATAGAAAGAGTATCTCCTGAAAATAGATCATTATTTTTACTAGCAAATCTTAAATATGTATCCAGACCATCATGGCTAATAGATTTTTCTCTACGGACAAAGTAAAAAGGCTTAATCTCATCAACGTCGAAACTGGCATCGTGTTCAAAAGATTCGAAGGGAATATAATCCTTATATTGATTACGAGTATTGTTCCAACCTACAACTTTATCCACCGAAAAAACTTCATAATGATTAGCTGCTTCAGCACTTGGTAATACTTGATACTCGTTATCTGTGCCGACAAAATTAATAGGCATAGCATTATGAGGAAATAAATTAACTATTGGCGTACAATACAAGCGTATATTCTCAGTGGTCGGCTGGATACGTTGCATATTTGCTTTACGAATATTGAATCGTATGGTAAAACCTTTAGCATGCTCTAATATGTCCTTAGATAGCGTTTTAAGAACTGCTAATTGCTGCAAATCGACAAATAAAAACTTGTCTTGAAATACAAAGTATTCTTGTAAATAACGATAACCACGGAAAGTATTCGCAGGATAAGGCAATAATGATTCATTTTCAGCAAAACCAACAGCTTTGATATTTTCTTTACTAAGTATCTTAGTTCCTAACACATTACCATTATTATCAGTGAATGGATTGCCTAGTTCATTTAGTGGAGTTAACTCTATATTATCTAAATGACGTAATAAGCAGAGATACAACATTTGGCTAATATAGCGCTCACCCGTCAAATGAAAACGTAAACTATCTAATGGAGCCCCCAATAAATCGCCTTCGCCATTTAGCATAAGTTTTAAGGAGAATATAGCACCACCATTTTTAATAGCATAGTCAACTTCATCTAATCTTAGTGCATAAATATCTGTATCAAAGCAGGTTTGAAATTGGCATATAGTCCCTTCTACAGGTTTAGAGTTAACCATTGAATGACGAGGCAGCTTAATGCTATCTTCTGTTTCTTCAATAGGGTCAAATGCTATGATACTAAATGCAGGTAAGGACCTCATATAATTTGGCCATAGCAAATTCATCAATGAGTGTGACAGCTCAGGTAATTCATCATCTAAGCGTTGCCGTAACCGGCCAGTTAAAAAAGCGAAACTTTCTAATAATCTTTCGACATCAGGATCTTGACTACCATCACCAATAAAAGGAGCTAGTGCAGGATTTCGCTGGGCAAATTGTTTACCCATTCGTCTTAATGCTGTTAACTCCTGTAAGTAGTATTGATTTAAAGACACTGATACTCCTTAACTATTAATTAAATTAATTTTAATTTCTCATTGAATAACTTGTTTTTTCATTCTTAATTCTTACTTGCCCAGAACCATTAAGGGCTGCAGTGAAAGATACTTCTTTTTTTATACCCTTTACCTCAATTAACCCTTCTATTATGAAAGATAGATTTAACGGATCATGGGTTCTAGGTAATGAGATAACTCTTACCTCAAATAACCTTGGCTCATAGCGTTCAACAAAAAGCTCAATGTGAGTTCGGGACTGTTGTAATACATCATAAAGTGACATACTTAGATCATTTAGGTCTGGTAACCCATAATCCGGAAGAGTTTGAACACTTCCACCTCTAGTGCTTAGCATCTTAGCTAAATGATCTGCAACAGATAGAGTAATGGCAGTTTCATCATCCAAATTACTTCTAGTTTCAGGAACCCCTGCTAATCTTTCAAAGAGACTGCCATAGTTACTCATTCTGTCTAGTCCATTATTCTTTATCTAACTTACCAACCAAAGATAAAGTAAAATCAGCCCCCATATATTTAAAGTGAGGACGCACATTGACAGTTACGCGATACCAACCTGGTTCCCCTTCAACATCAGAGACCATGATTTGTGCTGCACGCAAAGGTCTACGACCACGCACTTCTGCACTTGGATTTTCTTGATCTGCAATATATTGACGAATCCATTTATTTAGTTCACGTTCAAGATCTGTACGTTCTTTCCAAGAGCCTAATTGTTCACGTTGCAATACTTTAATGTAGTGGGCAAGGCGACTAATTACAAATAAATAAGGCAATTGAGTACCTAATTTATAGTTAAGCTCAGCATTTTTACCTTCTTCACTAATCCCAAAAAATTTGGTTTTTTGAACAGAGTTAGCAGAGAAGAATGCAGCATTGTCACTACCTTTACGCATAGTTAAGGCAATGAATCCAGCTTCAGCTAATTCATATTCACGGCGATCAGATACTAACACTTCTGTAGGAATTTTAGTTTCTATTTCACCCATACTTTCAAAATGATGTAATGGTAAATCTTCTACTGCGCCACCACTTTGTGGACCAATGATGTTAGGACACCAACGATATTTTGCAAAACTAT
>CALYQH010000096.1 GCA_945283395.1 uncultured Ventosimonas sp.
AAACCAACGGCTATGCGTATTAGACCATCTTTAATGCCTGCTTTTGCTCTCGCTTCAGGGGTTACCCGGCCATGTGTAGTAGTAGCTGGATGCGTAATAGTAGTTTTAGCATCCCCCAAATTAGCAGTGATAGATATTAAACGTGTAGCGTCAATTAAACGCCAAGCTGCCTGCTGCCCGCCTGCCACATCAAAAGCTAAGACAGCACCATAGCCTTGTTGCTGTTTAGTAGCCAATTGATGTTGAGGATGACTGGCTAGCCCCGCATAATAAACATGTTCAACCTTAAGTTGCTGCTCTAACCAAACTGCTAATTCTAGCGCATTAGCACTATGTGCTTTTATTCTTAATTTGAGAGTTTCTAAGCCTTTTAAAAATACCCAAGCATTAAATGGACTCATAGTGGGGCCGGCAGTGCGTAAGAAACCTACTAATTCTTTCATTTGTTCGGCACGCCCTGCTACTACCCCCCCTAAGCATCGACCTTGGCCATCAATATACTTAGTAGCTGAATGCACCACTATATCGGCTCCCAATTTAATAGGTTGCTGTAATATAGGAGTGCAAAAGCTATTATCTACTGCTAAGTAAACACCTTGCTGCTTAGCTAACTGAGCTAATTGAGCAATATCTACTAGTTCTGATAATGGATTTGAGGGGGACTCCACAAAGAATAATTTTGTATTAGCTTTACAGGCTTTTTGCCATGCAGCTAGGTCTGACAAAGCCACATAATCCACTTCAATAGCAAAACGTTTAAAATATTTCTCGCATAGATTAATGGTTGAACCAAAAACACTTTGTGAAACTACTATATGATCACCTGCGCTACAAAGGCTCATCACTAACGCCAGAATTGCCGACATGCCAGACGCTGTAGCAACTGCTTGTTCAGCTCCTTCCATAGCAGCCAAGCGTTCTTCGAAAATCCGCACTGTAGGATTGGTATAACGTGAATAGACATTACCTGCTTCTTGTCCTGCAAAACAAGCCGCCGCATCTGCTGCCGAACTAAATACATAACTAGACGTTAGAAATAAAGCTTCACTATGCTCTGCTTCGTGGGTACGGTGTTGTCCTGCTCTAACAGCTAATGTTGCTTGTGCTGTACCTGTTAACTCACTATCCAAACGACCTGCTTGCCAGTTATTAGCCATCTTTTACCTCATAACAAATCATTATTATTGCTATTAATTATTATGTAGTTCTATGATCTCTGTATCTATATTCTTTTTAGCCATTGTATGGTCATTACGCTCCTCTTCAATGTGATGTAGATAGGCTGCATTAACATCACCTGTTACATAATGACCATCAAAAACTGCACAATCAAACTCTTTAAGATTAGAACCTTCAAAGCGCACAGCTTCTTTAAGATCTTCTAAATCTTGATATATTAACCAATCACAACCTATTAACTTTGCTACCTCTTCAGTTGTCCTATTATGGGCTATTAATTCATGCACACTTGGCATATCTATACCATAAACATTAGGATAACGTACTGCCGGTGCTGCTGAACAAAAATATACTTTTTTAGCACCACACTCTCGAGCCATTTGCACTATTTGTTTACAGGTAGTACCACGTACAATAGAGTCATCCACTAATAACACATTTTTGCCTTTAAACTCTAAATCTATAGCATTAAGCTTTTGTCGTACAGACTTTTTACGCTCTGCTTGACCAGGCATAATAAAAGTACGACCTATGTATCTATTCTTTATAAAACCTTCTCTAAATTTAACACCTAACCTATTAGCCAATTCTAACGCTGAAGTTCGGCTAGTATCTGGGATAGGAATCACTACATCTATATCATGATTAGGCCTTTCTTGTAAAATTTTCTCAGCTAACTTCTCACCCATTTTCATTCTTGATTTATGAACAGAACTGCCATCCATAATAGAGTCAGGCCTAGCTAGATAAACATATTCAAATATACAAGGGGTATAAGATGGATTTTCAGCGCATTGTTGGGTAAATAACTCTCCACTTTCAGTAATATAAAGAGCTTCTCCAGGTTTTATATCTCTAATAAGGGTAAAACCTAACACATCTAATGCTACACTTTCTGATGCCACCATATATTCAATACCCTTTACAGTCATACGCTGACCATACACAATAGGACGAATACCGTGTGGATCACGAAAAGCAACTATACCATGTCCTAAAATCATAGAAACTACTGCATAACCACCTTTACAACGCTTATGTAATTGTCTTACAGCCTCAAATACATCCACAGGGGCTAAGTGTAATTTTTTAGATTTAGCTAATTCATCAGCAAATGCATTGAGTAATACTTCTGAATCAGAGGTAGTATTAACATGACGTAAATCAGCTTCATAAACTTCTTTGAATAATTGCTCTACATTAGTTAAATTACCATTATGAGCTAAAGTAATGCCATAAGGAGAATTAACATAAAAAGGTTGTGCTTCAGCAGAACTTGAACATCCAGCGGTAGGATAACGAACGTGCCCTATACCATAATTACCTACTAATTTTTGCATATGTCTAGTATGGAATACATCTTTAACTAAACCATTATCTTTACGTAGAAATAATTTATTATCTTTACAGGTTACCATCCCAGCGGCATCTTGCCCACGGTGTTGTAAAACAATCAAAGCATCATATAATGCTTGATTAACGGTTGATTTGCCAACAATGCCTACGATACCACACATAAGCTAAACCCTCTTTAAAACTGAATTAGTGGGGAGAAGATGATACAGGTATATCTATATTAGGTTGCTTAGGAAGTTCTGCTGGAAGAGCTACTGGTTGCCAACCACCTAATACTAAATTCTTAGACCAGTTAGCAGCCATTAAGAAAGCTGGAACCAATTGTGAACCTTTCCACTTTTCTGTTCGGCTAGCTGGGCTTTCAGCTAATAGACCTACTAAAACCACTATAGCAAGCCCACCACGGGCAGCTCCAAAGAACATACCTAAGAATCTGTCTGTACCTGATAATCCAGTTGCTTTAATCAGCTTAGCTAACACAAAATTAATGATAGCGCCTACTATAAGCGTTAGAATAAATAAAATGCCACAACTTACAGCAACTCTTAGCCATTTAGGTTCTATGAAAAGATCGAGATATTGAGCCAAATCGCCACCATACAACCATGCAATCACTATACCTACTATCCAAATTACTAATGACAAAACTTCTTTAACAAAGCCTCTCCATAAGCTGATGACTGTGGAAACAGCGATAATTGCTATAATACACCAATCTATTTCGTTTAATATCAAGATCCAACTCACCCAATGGCTTATAAATTGCTAATAAGCAGTAATTATTAGCAATTTATTTTGTTTCTTCAGTTTCAAAATACTTAATTTCAGCCTTGTTCTTAAGATAATTTTGATATTCATCCCACCACTTATTACCATTAGTCACTGATATTAATTGTTGATATTTAGCTTTATCTGCTGTTGATAAAGAGCCTTTAAAAACATTTACTTTGGTTAAAGATATTACCACATAATTACCATTATCTAGCACTAAACCGCTTATACTAGACTTACCTGCTTGCGGTTTAGCTGTTGCAAATACCTTTGCTAGTATCGCCTTATCAATTCCTAGCTTACTAATTACGTCTTCATCTAGATTAAGCGGTTGCTTAATCTGAGTTAATGTTTTCCAACTATTATCAATAGTTATTTTACCTGCTTTAAGTTCAGCAATAAGCTTAGCTCCCGCTATTTCAGATTTATCTTTTTGCAAAGCTTTTTTGATATCTGCTGTAGCTTCTTGGAGAGACATATTAGTAGGTTCTAAGTGCTCTTTAACCCTTATAATTACCGAACTATTAGGAGATATATCAATAATATTACTATTTTCCTTAGTATCTAATAAAGCCTTACTAAAGGCTAGCTTAATCACTTTACTATTAGTTGTCACTTTATCATAGCCGGCGTTGTTTGCGAATGGCTTAGTAGTTTGTAATGTTAAGCCAAAATCTTTAGCTACTTGTTCTAAATTATCGAAATTTTCAAATGCCGCAGAATCTAATTTTCTTTGCTCAGCCAGATACATGTCATATGCTTTTTGTTGCTTTAATTCATCTGCTAATTGGTTATGCAATGACTCAAAAGAAGGTATAGCTGTTTTTTGCCTATCTTTTAGTTTAATAAGATGCCAACCATAGCGAGATCTAGTAGGTTCTGAAACTTCTCCAACACTATGCAAAGATTTAAGTACGGGTATAAAAGCAGCTGGATCTGGTAGATCTTCGCTCGTTACAAATCCTAAATCACCACCATTATTAGCAGAACCTTCGTCTTGTGAATATTCTTTAGCTAATACCGCAAAATCTTTGCCTTCTTTAAGCTGTTTAGCTATTGCATCAATTTTGGTCTTGGCCTGTTCTTCCGTTTGATCAGCAGTCACAGGTACTAGAATATGGGCAATACGTTGTCTTACTGCAGACTTATCTAAATCTATAACCCTTTTTGTGTAAAAATCTTTGATTTCTTGTTCAGACACAGTTATTTTATCTAAAAAACTATCCCTTTTTAGCTCTACATATTGTAAAACAATTCTTTCTGGTGTTTTTAAGGTTTCCTTATGAGTTTCAAACCATTGCTTAATTTCTTCATCTGTAATATTAGTTATTTTGGCGGCTTCAATTTCTTTATAAGAAAAATCTCGGGTTTGTTCTAATAAATCTATTAATCTCTTTAATGAATCATCAGTAACAATAGACGTGGAAACAATACCACTTTGTAACTGACCTAATAATTGGCTTTCTAATTTATCCTTCACAAAATCTGCTTCATTAGCATAACCTTGATTTCTTATATCTTGCACAAAGAGGTTATAGTCAAAATGACCATTCGTTTGATACAACAGATTAGCTTCAATATATTGTTTAATATAAGCCTCGGGAAGATAACCCAAACCTGCTTTGTTAGCTGCTTGTAGAAGAATTTGATAATTCACTAAATTAGTGAGTACTAAATGCTTTAATTCTTTAGTAGCTTCTGGCGTATCATCAAATTGACCATTGGTTCTTAAAATATATCTTTGTTGTTCAAAAATTTTAGTAAAACCACTTTTAGCTATACCTTCACCATTGACAGAAGCTACTTCTTCATCATGGCCAACTACTCGAAAAATAGCATCAAAGCCTGTTAGGGCAAATAAAATCACAATAACGCCAATGATTGCTTTAGCAATCCACCCTTGTGACTTATCTCTAATATCCTGAAGCATGCCTCCTCCAAAACCGGCTTTAACAATATAACTATATTGGTTGATAAAAAAGGCGCACTCCAGAATGCGCCTTCAAAATTGGAATTTACAATTTCTATTCTATCATTAATTAACTAATAGCATCTTTTAAATTTTTGCCTGCTTTGAAAGTAGGTACTTTTGTAGCAGCAATTTTGATAGGCTCTTTAGTTCTAGGATTACAACCAGTACGAGCTGCTCGCTCTTTGACAGCGAACGTACCAAAGCCAACTAAAACTACAGAATCCCCCTCCTGTAATGCTTCAGTAACAGATGCTAAAACTGCATCTAGTGCAACTCCAGAGGCTGCCTTAGAAGTTCCAGCTTTTACTGCTAATGCATCTATTAATTCTGACTTGTTCACTCTTTATCCATCTTCATTAAGATTGTTAAAATTAAACTGATTACTGGCATTGCTGA
>CALYQH010000097.1 GCA_945283395.1 uncultured Ventosimonas sp.
AATATGTGTTAGCGGGTGAAAATAAATCTTTCAGTTCTACCGAATTTGCTGATTACTTAGATAACCTTACTAATCTTTATCCTATCATTTCTATTGAAGAGGGTCTGGATGAATATGACTGGGACGGTTGGAAAATTTTAACTGACAAGTTAGGTAAAAAGGTACAATTAGTAGGTGATGATCTGTTTGTCACTAACACCAAAATTCTTAACGAAGGTATAGAAAAAGGTATTGCTAACTCAATACTTATTAAATTTAATCAGATAGGCTCCTTAACTGAAACATTAGAAGCTATCAAAATGGCTAAAAAAGCTGGTTATACAGCTATTATCTCGCACCGTAGCGGTGAGACCGAAGATGCTACTATTGCTGACTTAGCAGTGGGTACAGCTGCTGGTCAAATCAAGACAGGTTCATTGTGTCGCAGCGATCGTATGGCTAAATACAACCAATTACTTCGAATTGAAGAAGTATTGGCAGATAAAGCGCCTTATCATGGCCGCGAAGAATTTGAACGCTACTAAACTAACTTCAGGACCATTCAATAAAGCCAGCTATACCTTATGTGCTGGCTTTATATTTATTAACAATCGCTTTTGCTACTTTCAATTTTAATGCTCGAGCAACTCAACCATTACCCATTTGCTATTTAGCTGCCGCCCATTAGCTAACTAGTGGCCATTTAGGGAATAGATAGGAAAGGTCACATTATGATGAGACGCTCCCACTAAGGCCAATGATTATGCTACTATTCGAATGAATTAGTTGTATATTATTAGATCCACCTTGATCCTTTATTTATTTAATATGTTATCAACATATCCCTATCGAAAGGGCCTGTTAATTTTATTAACATTATCGTTTTTTAATTAGCTTCAACTTGATAATAAGAAATGCTATAACCTCTTGCAGCTAATAAATTCAATACACTCTCATCGCCAATTAAATGCATGTCCCCTACAACCACTAAAGTTAGTTTATTAGTATCTGCAAATTTTTCTATTTGACTTAGCCATGCTTTATTACGCTTAACTAACAAGTTTTGATAAAACTTGTTCATACTGATACTATTACTATAGTCATTGATCTGGGCAAGCATAGTAGTTGTTTCACCTGCATATATTTGCTTAACCAAAATATCCAAAGCTAAGTTTTTATTTTCAAGCTCCTTTAACATTTCTTCTATAAGCACATTAGGGTTAATTTGTTTTAATGTAGCCAACGCTGCTAATTGTTGTTCAATAGTTTCTAACCCAACTATTTCTTTACCTTCGGCTTTTGCTTTATCATAAAGTATTCTATCTATACCCGCTTGATATCCCTGCTGTTGCCAAATCATCACAGGTAACGAAAGACTCATAAAAGCGGCATCAAATCTAGTTAGCTGGATAGGTATATTATATTTTCGCATAACTGCTTGCAGCCTTTGCCAGACATCCGCTCTGAGGGTTTTATCGAGCGTTGTTCCGTGCAATTGAAATTGTAGCGCCATCTGACTTGCAACGGTTATTGAATCTAATTCAACTAAATCTACCTCGAAAGCTATTCTGCTCGACACTTTAAAGGCTTGTAAATATTCTGCTGGTAATGGTAATTGAGATGGATGTAATAAATGAATACTGCCTGCTAAAATGACCTTTTTTCCCTCTTTTTCAGCAAGCCAAACACTACTTTTAGCATAACTAAACGAAGAAATAATGATTAATAGTATTAATAGTAGTGCTTTAAATTTTTTCATGGCAAAACCTATTATCAAAAGACTTCTAGTTCATATCCTATGCGTTTTAGCCAAATCGCTTCTTGGCAAAAATCAGCTTGCGTTAGAGGGTTACTTTCTAACCATCCTTGAGGAAAACGTATCTCTAGCTTTTTAGGTTTGGCAGTTAGTTTTACCTCAAGCTCACGCTGATTACTACGGATATGATGAAATAAAATAGCAAATCTCAATAAAATACATAATCTAATAAGCTGTTCACTATGCTCGGTAGCTTCTTCAAACTTATCCTTGGGTATATTCCTTCTATGTCCTCTCACCAGCATTGCCAACTCCTGTTGTTCTTGTCGAGAAAATCCTGATAATTCTGAATATTCCAATAAATAAGCACTATGTTTATGATATTGATAATGGGCAATATCTAGGCCTATCTCATAAACCTTAGCGCCCCAATTTAACAGTTCTGCATACCAATCATCTTCTAGTAACCAATCTTTTGCCACTTGGCTAAGTGCTTCTAATGCTTTAGCCGAAACTCTGGCGGCCTGCTCTGTATCTACATGATAACGTTCTTGTAAAGACAACATTGTTCTTTCTCTAACATCTTCATGTTGGTAGCGACCTAGTTGATCATATAAGACACCTTCTCTAAGTGCCCCTTCTGAATAACTCATCTTATCCAAATCTAATGCATCAAAAATTGCTTCTAATATGGCTAATCCTGGTGGCAAAATAGCCTTTCTATCATTTTTGATTCCTTCAATATCTAATTTTTCTACATCACCTAATTTTAATATTTTTTGTTTTAACCAAGTGATTCCCTCCCTACAAATCTCAGCATCAGAACTAGCATACCCTGCCGCTTTACAAGCATTAGCTATAGCCTTGATAGTACCTGATGAGCCTACAACCTCTTGCCAACCTAATTTTTGTAATGATTGCTCTATAGCCATTAATTCTAAACGTGCTGCGGTATAAGCTTGAGCATATCTGTTAGCCGTTAGTTTTTCACCAGCAAAATATTTTCTATGATAGCTTACGCAACCCATTTGTTGGCTTTCTAAAAGCAATGGATCAAAATTTTGGCCTATTATAAATTCTGTGCTACCACCGCCTATATCCACTACTAAGCGCTTATTTTTAGAGGTTCTTAAGGTATTAGACACCCCTAAATAAATTAATCTAGCCTCTTCCCTGCCTGAAATAATCTCTACTGGATGCTTTAATATTTCTTCAGCTTTTTTGATAAATTCTTTTCGATTTCTAGCCTCTCTGAGGGCATTAGTTCCTACAACTCTTACACTCTCTTCCGGCATATTTTCAACTATTTGGGCAAAACGCTTTAAACACTTATAGCCTCTCTCCATAGCGGCTTCGTCTAAACGTAAATCCTCTGTTATGCCTGCTGCTAATTGTACCTTTTCACCTAATTGTTCTAACACCTTAATATTATCATTGTCTACTCTGGCTACTAACATATGAAAACTATTAGACCCTAGATCAATAGTAGCAATAACAGAATGAACATTATCAGCCGTCATAGATTAACTTCTTGTCTGCAATTAATAGAAATAGGTATATATTTTAAAGTGTCAACATGTTCAATAACAGGAAAATATTATTAAAACAATATTTGTCAGCTTTATAAAATATATTGTAACCTGTTATTTTGAAAATCACCTATTGTAAATAATAGTTTTTTTGCTCTATTGGAAAATGTCTATGAATTATCGCCATGCATTTCATGCAGGAAACCATGCTGATGTATTTAAGCATTTAGTGCTTACTAACCTTATTAATTTAATGAGCCACAAAGCAACTGCTTTTGCCTATCTAGATACTCATGCAGGGGTAGGTCTATACGACTTATACGGAAATGAAGCAAAACGCACAGGGGAATGGTTAACAGGCATAAAATTATTATTAGACCAACCTAATCACCCTGCCTTTGTAGCATCTTACGTAGAGGTCATACATGCGTTAAATCCCCAACAACAGCTACGTTATTACCCAGGCTCGCCTCTTTTAGCTCAAAGACTTATGCGCTCACAAGATAAACTTATATTAAATGAGCTACACCCTCAAGACCTACAATTATTAAAACAACTTTTTAAAGAGGATCATCGCATTAGTATTCATAACCAAAATGGCTGGTTATTAGCAAAAGCATTATTTCCTCTAGCCGAAAAAAGAGCTCTTATTCTCATAGATTCTCCTTTTGAAAAAACAGATGATTTTGCACAATGCCTGAATGCCTTGACAGAAATAACGAAAAGAATGCGTCAAGCAGTGGTAGCTGTATGGTATCCCATTAAGAAGAAAGAAGATCTTAAAGGGTTTTACCTTAATGTAACACGCATTAAAAGCATACCTAAATTATTAAAAGTTGAAATGCTCATGCAAGCGGCAGATAATAACTTAGGCTTGAATGGTTCAGGAATGGTTATTGCGAATCCTCCTTGGAAACTAGAGGTAGAATTGGTTAATTTGTTAAATTACCTTAAGCAAATATTAGCACCAAATACTGGCAAATACTCAATTGATTGGCTAATAGCTGAAAAAAGCTAATGACTATTTTTTATAATAGTTGCTATTATTTATTAATTTTTGACTTTAAACACTATTAAACATTTTAAAAACATGTAAAGTAACTAATCATTTTATCCTAAAGAACATGATGATCTCTATCAAAAAACCATTTTTATTATTCTTACCTTTGTTACTATTAGCTCTTATGTTATCAAATAGTTATGCAATTGCCGATAACGCCGTTAAACTTTATAAATGGAAGGATACCGAAGATCAGTGGCATTACTCAAAATTACCTCCAGACCCTGCAAATAAAAAAGTTACGCCAACCAATTTAGAAGTAGCTAAAGATGGCAAAAATATCATTTTTGAAAAAAAAACCGATACCTCTATAACTAGTAAAACAGAGACACCACAACTAACTCAACAACAGCAAGAGGCTCAATTAAGAGAAAATTGCCGTAATACTCAAAAAGAAATGATGAGTACCGCTAATTATTATCGTAAAACCTTAGATCAGAAACTTCAGGAAAAAGCCATTACTTTTGATCAGTATAATAAAGAAACCCTTGCTATTGTTAAACTAGAAGAAATAGGCGGCGATATTAACTTTTTCGATTATTGTTTGGTAGGTTTTATCAAAAATCCTCAGTATAAAACGGTGGCAGATTGTATTCTAGCTTCTGAAACAGAAGAAAATCGTATCAGCTGTTTACAACAATTACCGCCAACAGAATGAACTATTATTCTCTGGTTAATAAGTTATAATGAGTAAAACAGCCCTTATTTGAGATATTTATTTTGACAACTACTACTGCTTATGATGATGATTATCTACTTTGTGTACAACTAACAGATGTTCATCTTTTTGCTGACCCTCAGCAAAAACTATTAGGTATTCCTACTGCGCAAAGTCTCGAACAAGTTATTGAGTTGATTAATATTGAACATCCCAAGCTAGATCTAGTCATAGTAACAGGTGATATCTCACAAGATGGTAGTTTTGAATCCTATCGATTGTTTCAACAACAGCTCAGCAAAATTAATGCCCATTCTCTCTGGACTGCTGGTAATCATGATGATTTCTCCGTCATTAGCGAACGAGCAGACTTTCAACCCCATTTAGCAATCCAATACGATCTTGGCCAAAAATGGCGGGTTCATATGCTCAACTCACAAGTAATAGGAGAGAACTATGGCAAATTATCAAAAACACAGCTTGAAGATTTATTAGCTTCCTTTCAATCAACCGATAGATACCATTTGATAGGTATTCATCATCCTGCTTTTGCCACTAGTGCGCTATGGTTAAATGATATCAGACTGCAAGAATCTTGGGACTTTTTAGATTGCTTAGAATTCTTTTTAAA
>CALYQH010000098.1 GCA_945283395.1 uncultured Ventosimonas sp.
GGACTTTGCTTAACCAAGTTAGATATTTTAGATGGATTTGAAAGTATTAAGATTTGTACAGCTTACCAAGATACTGATGGTAATCTTTTAACCGAAGCTCCTTCCGATGCCGAGAGCTATGTAGGTTTAACACCTGTTTATGAGGAGGTAGCAGGTTGGTCTGAATCTACGTTTGGAGCCAAATCATTAGATGAACTACCTGCTAATGCACTAGCCTATATTAAGCGCTTAAGCGAATTAGTAGGTGCCCCTATTGATATTATCTCAACTGGGCCTGATCGTATGGAAACTATCATTTTACGTCATCCGTTTGCTTAATTAAAATTGTTACCACTAATAAATATTAAATAAATAATTCATTGAACGATAAAATTTAATAGTATTAACTCCCTTAATAGAATAATCCCTGTTGTAAACTGGGATTATTCTAGCAATTGATGACAATAATGATGATAAAAAGTTTATCCAAGGTAAGATCATTAGCCAACCCTAGCCTTAGAAAATATATAATAAAAACTAATAGCTATATTTTAAAACATAAACTGAGCATAATTAACCTACGTTGAATCTTGCAAACTAATATTTACCCTTAATAACTATGCTCTAAACTCGGAAATTCATTGTTTTTTACAGCCATTACATAAGCTTTAATAGCTTGTCCAATAGAGCTTTGACCTAACATAAAATTTTTTGAAAATTTAGGTGATTTACCTGCATATATGCCCAACATATCATGTAATACTAGCACTTGCCCATCACAATAAATACCAGCTCCAATACCTATTGTTGGGCAAGTTAAAGCTTCTGTCACCTCTTTAGCCAATGATGACGGCACACACTCCATTAAAACTAATGCTGCACCAGCTTCTTCATGTGCTTTTGCGTCAGCTAACAATTGCTTGGCTGCTGCTTCATTTTTACCTTGAATTTTATAGCCACCAAACGCATTGACAGATTGTGGAGTTAATCCTAAATGAGCACATACAGGAATACCTCTCTGTTGTAAGAATTGAGTAGTTTCCACCATATAGTGACCACCTTCCAGTTTAACCATATGAGCACCTGATGCCATTACTTGGCTAGCAGCACTAAATGCTTGCTCTTTACTTTGCTGATAACTACCAAATGGTAAGTCAGCTAAAATTAATGCATTATGACTACCTCTAGCTACACAAGTAGTGTGGTAGCACATATCAGCTAGGGTAACGGGTAAAGTTGAACTATACCCTTGCACCGTCATACCTAAAGAATCACCAATTAATAAAATATCGACACCTTCATTTTCTAATAAAGTTGCTAGACTTGCCTCATAACAAGTTAGCATAGCAATCTTTTGTTGCTGTTCTTTCATCTTTTGAAGTGTTGATAAAGTAACCATATAACCTCTTATTTATGCTGCAATGATAGTGCATTTAAATAATTAAATACTCATTTATTTGTAACTTGTATAGAATAACAGATTATAAGTTTGCAATTTTAGGAATTTCTTGTCATGTTAAAAAAACTATTCATTAGCTTTTATTGTTTCTTTTTATTACCTTTATCGGTGCTAGCTGATAATAATCCTAGAGTTTTATTAAGTACCAATATGGGAGAAATAGTCATAGAATTAGATCAACAAAAAGCGCCAATTAGTGTGGCCAATTTTCTTAGTTATGTCGATAGTAGATTTTATAATGGAACTATCTTTCATAGAGTGATAGCTGATTTTATGATTCAAGGGGGAGGTTATACGGCAAACATGACTCAAAAGTCAACTTTGCCCCCTATACAAAATGAAGCAACTAACGGTTTAACCAATGATCGTGGAACCATTGCTATGGCTAGAACTAATGATATTAATTCAGCCACTAGTCAATTTTTCATCAATCTTAAAAATAATGATTTCTTAAATCATACAGAAAATAATTATGGTTATGCAGTATTTGGCAATGTTATTCAAGGGATGGATGTGGTTGATAATATCGGGCAAACAAGAACTACTTTTAGAGCGGGGGCTAGAGATGTACCTAGTCAAGATGTGATCATTACTTCTGCTAAACGACTTAAATAATAACCTTATTTATTATATAGGGAGCAACTAAATTGCTCTCCATATACTTATTGTCATTCTATCCTAAAGTATCAATAATTCCTGATAGTACTTTGTAGTAAAATATATTATCTTTAAACTAAACATATTATTTTCCACTAACAAGTTCCTTTTTGACTATTTCTAATAACTTTATGCAATATAAATCCCAGTTTTTCTTAACACTCAAAATAATTATAGTTTGTTTTATTTTATTTGTTGTATGTGGAGGAGGATTTTTACTATGGCAACATTATTATCCAGTAAAAGCTTACGCTCCTTGGCAATATAAGGTCATACACAAAAATATTACAAAAGCTAGCGCACTATATAAAGATAAACAAGGCAATCTTATGGTTGCTGAGGAATTAAATAATAGCCAAGGTAGAATCATCAAAATAGCTGTAGATGGAACTCGAACAACTTTATTTGATAAGTTAAATAAACCTGATGGCATTTCTGCTTTCCAAGGGGGAATAGTATTCAGTCAAGAAGGTGGCATCTATCCAGTTACTTTACTAAAGCACTATCAAACTACCAACTTATTTATAGGCACTAATGTACAAGGCTTAACCCCTTATGGACAATATCTTTATGCAGTTGAAGATAGAGGAGTTAATAGTAGAATTTTACGTTATGACGCTTCTACGGGAGATGTGACCATAGTAAGAGAAAAACTAAATGAAGCCGAAACATTAGCTATTTGCCCTAATGGTAATAAGTACTATAATGAAAAAAAAATTCACCAAATTAAACAGTTAACAGCAGATGGAAAGGATCCTATTATTCTTGACTATAAAAAAACCCGCGAGCCTAGTATTCTACAATGTGATGAAAATGGTTTGTGGATTTCTGAAGACTCAACCCATAGAGCAAGGCTACTATTACTCACCTCCGATGGAAAGCTGCAAACAATTCTTAGTCATCTAAGAGCACCGCAACAATTACTTAAAATTACTGAAGATACTTATTATTTGGCAGAGGGCGGACGTAATCGTGTCCTAAAGTTAAAAAAGCTCAGTAAGTAGAATTAATTAATTAAGCTTTAAATTTAATTTTCTAGTTAAATTCATTAAACATTGTAAATTGTTGGAAAGATCTAACTATATTAGTAGGTTGTACTAACGTTTTAAGCATTTCTTCAATAGGAGCAGGACGGCTAAAAAGAAAACCTTGGATATAGTCTACTTTCTGATCAGTAAGATATTGTAATTGCTCATAAGTTTCTACACCTTCTGCTACTAATGCTATCTTTAATTTCTTAGCTAATCTAATGATAGCATCCACCAAATATTGAGCATCCGCAGTAGTACAAATCATGCCAACAAATGTTTTATCAATTTTTATATGATCTACTTTTAACTTCTGCAAATAAGCAAAATTTGAATAACCCGTACCGAAATCATCAATTGATATCTGAACGCCTATTTGACGAAACTCATCAAGTAAATTATCTAATGCCTCCGATGATTCTACTAATTGCCCTTCTGTTATTTCTAGTACCAAATTAATGCGTTGATCTGAGAATTTGGCTTGGAAATTCTTACAATCTAATAATAAAGTAGGCTCATAAAGATATTCAGCATTAATATTAATGCCTATAAAAAATGGTTTAGGCAAAACATTCACATAAGGAATTAAATCATTAGCAACTTTTATCATCATTTGCCTAGTCATAGGGACAATAAGACCTGAACGTTCTGCCAAAGGGATAAATTTTCCAGGTTGGAGAAGCCCTCGCTTAGGATGCTGCCAACGCATCAAAACTTCCATACCATGCCATTTATAATTTGATGAGGTCACTACTAATTGGTAATAGGGAATAAATTCATTGGCTATTATGGCTCTTTTTATATCACGCCTTGATGCTGTTAATGCAATAAAAATAGTCTGAAATAACCCTAATAATGCTAATAGCAAAAAAAATACAAGATAAGGCAGATAATAATCTAGAAAGCTTGGGCTATCTATTTTAACCATAATTTTGAAAGGATATTTAGATGAGTTAAAAGACAAAATTTTATCTTTATCTTTTAACTCATCTAATTTAAATATTTGCGCAGAATCAGCTAATAATTGATCCTGTATATCCAGAAAAATATTTTGATTATATTTATAAGCCTCTAACAATCCAGCAAATAACTTAGCATTTATTCCAATCAAAACTGCCCATTTATCATTGACCAACCTATACCCTACGATAGAACTATCAGGATTTAATTTATTATGAGCTAATATAATATTTTTATTGAAAGTACTATAATCTAAATCATCAGTACCTAATTTATAAACAGAGGAACAATATACACTATCATTATACAATATTGTAGCTGAACGAGCTATGTTACTAGTTGCTACTAACTTTTTTAATTCATATTCTGATTTAACACAGGGCCTTCCCCACATAGTGGTTACTTTGTTAGCTAGTCTATTAGCTTCATCAAATATATTTTCTATATTATGGATAATCTGCACTACCTGCTTGTCTATATCAGCTCTATATTCCTTTTCTGCCCTATATTGTGCATAATTAATTCCAACTAGTACCGCTACTAAAAATAATAAAATAGACAAAGTAACCAACATTAGGGAAGAGTTACGAATCTTACGAAATACTCCTGTTAATATCATTAAAAATATGGCCTATCCAACCCTACCGTACAATATCACCATTACTATTAGTAATATAATCATAATGTCTTATTACTAAATAGCATACTAACTATTAGTCTAATCAAAATATTAGAATCAAAAAATTACTTATATTAGATGTTGTTAGTTCTTTTTCTTCAAAAAAGGTAGGATATTTTATTATAATTAAAAGTTATAATTGAATAGCTGAAAAAAAGCAGAAGTAATCGCTTCTGCTTTTTTCTAGGAAATATACTTAGTACTTAGCGCTCTAATAAAATACGTAGCATTCGACGCAAAGGCTCGGCAGCGCCCCATAATAATTGATCACCTACCGTAAAGGCACCTAAATAATGAGAGCCCATATTGAGTTTACGTAAACGCCCAATAGGTACTGATAAAGTACCTGTGACAGCTGTAGGTGTAAGTTCTTTCATACTTACTTCTCTTTGATTAGGAATTAGCTTTACCCATTCATTATGATTTTTTATTAATTCTTCAATATCAGCCATAGGTACATCTTTATTCAGCTTAATAGTCAAAGCTTGACTATGACAGCGCATAGCTCCCACTCGTACGCAGATACCATCTATTAAAATAGGTCTTTTGGCGCGCCCCAAAATCTTATTAGTTTCTACCTGTCCTTTCCATTCTTCACGGCTTTGTCCATTTGGTAATTCTTTATCAATCCAAGGAATTAAGCTTCCTGCTAACGGCACTCCAAAATACTCATCAGGAAAACTACTACTACGCTGTATTGCAGCTACTTTTCTATCTATATCTAAAATGGCACTTGCAGGATTAGCTAAATCATCAGCTACAGAGTCATGAATCACCCC
>CALYQH010000099.1 GCA_945283395.1 uncultured Ventosimonas sp.
GATTATTTAGAGTTTCGTAACTTAAAAAGGTTTTCTAGATTTGTTCCAAAAGGGCTTTGCATAAAGAATAATGATTAAAGTAAATGCTGAAGAGGAGTAGTAGCCCACTTATATATGATAAGTCGTTGCCGCTGCTATTTAGGAGAAGTTAAAAGATAGGGTCGTATTTTATTGGATTGGCTAGTTATCTTAAATTATCTAAGAACAGTTATAGTTTATTTAAAAATATCCTATTTTTAATAAGTTACTTTAGATAATATTGTTTTTTATCAGTTTTATTCATTTATTTAGTATTATTATTTAGGTAGTAATAGGAAATATTATTTAACTGAGGAAAAAAATGCAACGTAACATGTTAGTTATTTTACAATTTATAGTAGTTAGTTTATGTTTAACAAATTATAGTTTGGCAGAGCAAGATGTTAGTAAATTGTATTTACCAGGAGATATTACGCAGGTTCAAGCTGAGGAAGTAATAGCTGCTGCAGTAAAGAAAGCAGTCTCTAATAAGTTGCTGATGAATATTGCAGTAGTAGATGCGGGAGGAAATTTGAAGGCTTTTGTCCGGATGGATGGAGCTTTTTTAGCAAGTATTGATATAGCAATTAAGAAGGCTAAAACTGCACGTTCCCTTAATATGTCCACTCATGAGTTAAGTCAACTAACTCAACCTGGTAAAGAGTTGTATGGAATAGAGGTTACTAATGGTGGCATGGCCATTTTTGGTGGCGGTGAATTGATTAAGAATAAAGATGGACTTATTATTGGAGCAATAGGGGTGAGTGGGGGTAGTGTTGCTGAAGATATGTCAGTAGCTCAAGCCGGTGCAGCAGTAATAGCTAAATAAGATTATTTATTAAGTATAGAGGGTCTTTTCATGTTGGGTAGAATATTTATTGGGGTTATTATGTCGTTTGTTGTTAACACAGTAATAGCAGACGTCTATTTAAAAGATCAACTGGTATCTTTTAATAGAGAAGCAGTGGCTGGTGGAAAAGGAACTTTATATGGTCAATTTGCTTTTAAACGAGATGGAGCGTTAAAAGATCAAGCTATTAAAGAGATTGGTTGGATGACTTTACAACCAGGTGACTCTATAGGATTACATAAGCATGAAACAAATGAGGATGCCTATATTATTATTTCAGGAACAGGGACATTTACAGACTCAGATGGGAAGACTTATGCTGTAAAAGCTGGTGATGTAACTATTGCTCGTAAAGGACAATCACATGCTTTAATAAATACCGGTAAGGAGCCTTTAGTATTTCTTGATGTAATAGCTGAGCAGTAGAGCCGTAGTTTGAACAGTTGTATTGTTTAAGTCATAAAAGGGCGAGTATTCTGGCCCTTTTATAGCTTAATTAGCTTGATAGAGAAATTTACTGAAGCTATGTCTTAAACTAAGTACTTTAGCTAGATATTGCAGATATTTATCAATTAAATTGAATGAGATATAAAATGTTTTTAAAATAGTTGTTGCTTTGGCAAATTATTCATTTTGTTACTTTTGGTTAGAGATTGTTATAACTTTAATATAAATACTATGTCTAGTAGAGAAAATATTATTATGGCTAATAAAAGTATAACTTTAAACTTACAGCCGAATTATTTAATAATATTGAACTATTTAATAATTTTTGCTTCACCACTCTAGACAAAATAATAAAAAGTAAATAGCATAACGAAGACTTATTTAACATGAATAAAATTAAAGGATATCTTTATAATATTGCATTTGATTCATAATTATTAGCTAAATAAAATTATAGCCTTTAACTAATAAAGAGATATTTTCATGGCTATAGCACATAATTTAGGCTTTCCGCGTATTGAACGTGACCGTGAGTTAAAAAAAGGCCTTGAGGCCTACTGGAAAGGTGATATTGATCAGGCTGCATTAGAAAAAATAGGTAAACAATTAAGAGCAACCCATTGGCAGTTACAAAAAGAGGCGGGTGTTGACTTATTACCCGTGGGTGATTTTGCTTGGTACGATCAAGTATTAACGCACTCTTTAATGTTCGGTGTTATTCCACAACGTCATCAAAATAAAGAAAATTCTATCTCGTTAGATACCCTATTTGCTATGGCTAGAGGTGTTAGTAATCATGCTTGTAATTGTGGTATTAATACACAAGCACTAGAAATGACTGAGTGGTTTGATACTAATTACCATTACTTGGTTCCTGAGTTTGCCAAAGATCAATCATTTAAGCTATCTTGGCAACAGCTTTTTGATGAGGTTTTTGAAGCTAAGGCTTTAGGCTATAACGTTAAGCCTATTATTATTGGCCCCCTCACTTATTTATGGTTAGGCAAAGCAAAAGAAGCTAACTTCGATAAATTAGACTTACTACCAAATTTATTACCGCTTTATGGTCAAATACTACAAAAGCTATCCTCTCTAGGGATAGAATGGGTACAGATAGATGAGCCTATTTTAGGGTTGGACTTGTCGCAACGATGGAAGTCAGCTTTTGAAACAGCTTATAATCTTTTAGCTAGAGAACCCACAAAAAAATTAGTAGCGACTTATTTTTCTGGGCTTGAAGATAACGTTGGTTTGGCCTGTGGTTTGCCAGTAGATGGTTTACATGTTGATCTGATACGGGCTCCAGAACAGTTGTCAACGATTTTAGACCATTTGCCTGCTTATAAAATACTCTCTTTAGATGTAGTTAATGGTCGGAATGTTTGGTGTGCTGATTTATAAAAAATATTAGCAACTTTAAAAACTGCGGTTCAACGAATAGGCAATAATCTATGGATAGCCCCAGCATGCTCTTTACTACATACGCCTGTTGACCTAGAGCGAGAAGACGTATTGGATGTAGAGCTAAAAAGCTGGCTTGCTTTTGCTGTGCAAAAATGTAAAGAAATAGCTATTTTGACTAAGGCAATTAATCAGCCGGATATATCTGATGTATTATAGGCTCTGGCATTAAATAGACGTATTCAGCAATCCAAAGTTAATTCATCACGTATTCATAAATCTTTTGTACAAACAAGATTGTTAGCTATTACTGAGCAAGATACTAAGCGTCTATCAACATTTAAGTCACGTATTGAGCAGCAAAAACAAAGGTTAAAGCTTCCTTTGTTTCCAACAACAACCATTGGTTCATTCCCTCAAACAAGAGAAATTCGTGCAGCTCGCAATGACTTTAAGCAAGGGCGTATTAATGAGAAAAAGTATACTGAGCTAATGCAACATGAAATTGATGATGTAATCAATTTTCAAGAGCAAATAGGCTTAGATGTATTAGTGCATGGTGAGCCAGAGCGTAATGATATGGTAGAGTATTTTGCTGAGCAACTAGAAGGCTATGTTTTTACACGCTTTGGTTGGGTACAAAGTTATGGATCTCGCTGTGTAAAACCAGCCCTCATCTACGGTGACTTATCACGTTCCAAACCTATGACAGTGAACTGGATTAGCTATGCTCAAAGTAAAACTAAAAAAATAATGAAAGGAATGCTCACAGGCCCTGTAACCATGTTAATGTGGTCTTTTCCTCGAGAAGATATTTCAAGAGAGGCTCAGGCCAAACAACTCGCCTTAGTCATAAGAGACGAAGTTATCGATCTAGAAGCTGCGGGCATTAAAATCATTCAAATAGATGAGGCAGCATTTAGAGAATGGCTGCCTCTGCGTAAAACCGAATGGCAAAATTACTTAAATTGGGCAGTTAATGCGTTTCGTCTTTGTTCATCTGGTGTTCGTGATGATACACAAATTCATACACATATGTGCTATAGCGAGTTTAATGACGTTATTGAGTCTATTGCAGCGATGGATGCTGATGTAATTACTATCGAAACATCACGCTCTCAAATGGAGTTATTAGATGCATTTAAATCCTTTAACTATCCTAACGAGATTGGCCCAGGCGTGTATGATATTGACTCACCAAGGTTTCCAAGTATAGAAGA
This sequence comes from uncultured Ventosimonas sp., assembly GCA_945283395.1. Taxonomy (GTDB): domain Bacteria; phylum Pseudomonadota; class Gammaproteobacteria; order Pseudomonadales; family Pseudomonadaceae; genus Entomomonas. The sequence continues at coordinate 3,937 of CALYQH010000099.1, forward strand.
GATGATAGGATTATTAAAAAAAGCTGTTAAATTAATCCCCGAACAACAATTATGGGTTAATCCTGATTGTGGTTTAAAAACTCGCGCATGGCCAGAAACAAAGGAAGCCTTAATTAATATGGTAGCTGCCGCTCACAAAATGAGATGTTAACCCATCAACATTTTTGCTAGCAACACAGGTATGAGTGTTCGTATTTTATACTTGAGTTATTGTAATTTCTTACTCAGTTATTTGGGTAAAGCAGTTGTTAAAATACTCTTCAGTTAAAAATTAATGTACTTAAGGAAAAGTTGTAAAAGAGAAGTTTCTCAAAGGACTTTTTTTATGCATGTAGTTTACGTTTTTTATCCTTAACTCTATCTAAAAACGATCTATAAAGCAGGCGTTACATTATATTATTTTTATAATGACGCTTAACTTATTATCTAATTTTACACATTAACTACTTTTTGCAAGTGTTGCTGGTATTTATTTCATGGATACACTAAATGATTTTTAAAATCATTATTGCTTTACTAATAAAGTGCACTATGTTCTTATAAAAAAGTAGCTTTTATAGATATCCAAATTTTTCTATTAGTTTGGGCTGCTGCTTTTAGTTGTAAGTAGTAAATTGAGTACGATAGCTAGTATGCTAACTAGTCCTACCCCTATTAAATTAAAAGCACCTATTTTTAAGGTAAGGCCGCCTATACCACAGGTGAGCACTACCGAGACAATAACTAAATCTTTGGGAATGGAGAGGTCTACTCTACCATCTATAATTGTTTTTAAACCTATAGAGGCAATAGTACCAAAGAGCAGCACCATTATGCCTCCCATAACGGGAGCAGGGATAGATTGAAGGATAGCATTGAATTTTCCAAAAAAAGCTAAGCAGATAGCTAGGATAGCTGCATTACTCATTATAATGACTTTGAAGTTACGGGTTATCATTAGAGCTCCTGTTACTTCAGAGTAGGTGGTGATAGGTGGTCCTCCTATTAGGCCAGCTAAACAAACGCCTATTCCATCCCCTGTTAAGGTTCTATGGAGGCCGGGTTGTTTTGTGTAATTTTGGCCTGTCACATTCCCTGTAGCCATAACGTTGCCGATATGTTCTATGATAGGTGCTATAGCAACTGGCAGCATAAAGAGGGCTGCGTTCCAGTTAATTTCTATCGGATGAAAGTTTGGAATAGCAAACCATTCAGCTTGTATAATAGGTTGAAAGTCAATAAGCCCCATGATGATAGCAGTCAAATATCCTACTGCTACACCTGAAAGGATCGGGATTAGCTTAAACATGCCTTTGCCAAATACTGAAACTATTACGGTAGTGATTAAGGAGATAGCCGCTAAACTTATAGCTTGAGGATAAGGAATAGGATTGGTGGTTGATATGCCCATAGCCATTTGTGAGGCAGAATGAGCTACCGAAAGGCCAATAACCATAATAATAGGGCCTATCACGACTGGAGGTAGGAGTTTATCTATTAAATTGATGCCTTTGTATTTGATAATAAGGGCAAAAATAAAATAAGTGAAGCCAGCCGTAAACAAACCAAATTGGGTAGCACCTTGCCCCCACGTCTGAATAGCATAAATAATAGGGCCAA
>CALYQH010000100.1 GCA_945283395.1 uncultured Ventosimonas sp.
ATTTAAAAAAAACTTCTGTTAACAATAATCTAATTAAAACTAAGTTGCTATTATTTTATATTCTTTCTAATTTTTCTATAATAATCCATCCATTTCTTGCAAGACCATTAAGTAAGCCAACATTTATGAATAACGTATCCTCTGGGTCAATTAATTTTATTAGTGTACTAATTATAACAATGTGTTTACTGCTTGTTTTACCATTAAAAATATTACCTTGCTTAATTGCCGGCTTACTTATTTACGAAATCATAGATAGTATCACTAAAGTTCTGCAAAGCTATATTGCAGGGCATACTGCCCGCCTTGTAGCTGTTGGAATTCTATCAGTTATAATCATCATTGCCCTAACTATAGCTTTCACCAGTATTTTTTCATTTGTTATGCATGAAGCTAACCATCCTGAACAACTTTCTAGTAAACTTCTGACTATTATAGAAAGGGCTCGAAATCAACTACCTGAAAGGTTTGATAATTATCTACCTGCTACAGCAGACGAGATTAAAACCAATATTAGTCAATTTATTTTAGGTCATCTTTCAGAACTTAAAAGCTTTGGAAAAGATACAGCTCACCTTTTCGTAACAGTACTAATAGGAATGATTTTAGGTGCTATCATCGCATTACAACCAACTCCTGAGCCAGGCACTATGCGTCCTTTAGCTGACGCCTTATTTACTAGAGTAAGTCGTTTTGCTGGCGCATTCCATGATATTGTATTTGCTCAAATAAAAATATCTTCATTAAATACTACGTTATCAGCTATTTTTCTACTGACCGTTCCGCATATCTTTGGCGAACATCTACCATTAGTTAAAACACTTATTTTAATAACCTTTTTCGCAGGACTACTACCCGTTATTGGAAATCTGATTTCCAATACTATTATCTTTATTGTTGCAATTTCAGTTTCCTTTTGGATAGCTGTATGTGTATTGGTTTATCTTATTCTTATTCATAAACTAGAATATTTTTTAAATGCTCGTATTGTTGGTGGCCAGATAAAAGCACGAGCATGGGAGCTTCTTATTGCTATGCTGGTGTTTGAAGCCGCTTTTGGTCTTGTAGGAGTGATAGCCGCCCCTATTTATTATGCTTATTTAAAAAGCGAGTTAAGAGCAGAAAATCTAATTTAAAAAATTTAACTATTAACACTATAAGTCCAAGAAAGGATTTAAAGCATATAACTCATATTTGACACTATATTAATTAGTCAATAAGCCATTACACCAACTATCAACAAAATAGAGCTATTTTTATAAGCAACCTTTAAAAATTGCTAAATACCTTACATTAGCTCATTAGCAACCAGCAGTAAGCTATTATCAACTTAAGAAGACATAATAACGCTAAACACATCAATTACCTATAGCAAAAAACTATAGAGGAAAATATCAAATATTTTCCTCGTTATTCATTGCATCTTGGGTTATTTTCTGCCATCTATTCTTCACCGAGCTTGGGACAATATAGTAACTTATTAAAAGTATAATAAACCAAATGGGTGTTGCCAACAGCGCCTGCCTAGTATCTTGTTGAAACACTAAGGTAGTGATGATAAATATAAAAAAGACAATACACACCCAGCACATAGGAATCCCGCCTGGCATTTTGTAGTTAGAGGTAATATGGCGTTGTGGATATTTGTTACGATAAACCATATAAGCAAATAGTATTAACATCCAAATAAATAAAAATAAAATGGTTGCCACAGAGGAAACTAAAGTGAATACATAAATAATATGATCATTATTAAAGTACAATAATATTACCCCTGGAAATAAACAGGCGCATGAGAAAAGTAGACCATTAGCAGGTACCGCAGCGCGAGACAAGGAGGAAAAAGGCTTAGGGGCTTTAGTTAATAGTGATAACCCAAAAAGCATTCGACTAGTAGAGAAAATACCACTATTAGCTGAAGAAGCAGCAGAAGTTAACACAACAAAATAAATAATACTAGCCGCAGCTGGAAACCCTGCAAAAATAAAAAGGATAATAAAGGGGCTCTTGTCAGGATCTATAGTACGCCATGGAATAACTGACATAATAACAACAAGTGATAATACATAAAATAAAATGATACGAACTGGAATGGTATTGATAGCTTTAGGCAATGTCTTATAAGGATCTTTTGCCTCTGCGGCAGTCGTACCTACTAACTCTACCCCGACAAAAGCAAACACCGCTATCTGAAAACCAGCTATAAAGCCACTTCCTCCTTTAGCAAAAAAACCACCATCATTCCATATATTGGCTAAAGAAGTTACCTCTCCTGTAGGAGCCTTAAAAGCTGTCAAAATAAAACCAGCACCAACTACTATTAAGGTAACAATAGCAATAATTTTGATTAACGCAAACCAGAACTCTAACTCACCAAAAAGTTTAACCGTTAATAAATTAATGGTTAAAAATAACATAATACAAATCAAAGCAGGAATCCAAGCTGGTAAGTTAGGTTCCCAAATTTTAATATACCCTGCTATGGCTACTAAATCAGCAATACCTATAACAACCCAACAAAACCAATAAGTCCAACCTACAAAGAAACCTGCCATAGGTCCTAATAATTCGCTTACAAAATCCAGAAAAGACTTATATTTAAGGTTAGAAAGTAGTAGCTCTCCCATTGCCCTCATCACAAAAAATAACATAATGCCAATTAGTAAATAGATGAGCAAAATAGACGGCCCAGCTAAACTAATAGTTTTACCAGACCCCATGAAAAGACCTGTTCCAATACAACCTCCTATGGCTATTAGTTGAATATGACGGCTGGTAAGACTTCTATCTAATTGCTGATTAGCATCATTTTCTTGCTGAAACATACACTTTCCTAAAACCTCTCAATAGATTATGCATAAAGGCGAACATCAAAAGTCCCCTACTCTCATTTTAAGCTATTATAATAGCAACTAATGGCTATAAATATCATTTATAAGAACTTAAAAGTTTTCTTTATAATCTATTGATCCAGATAAAATTCAATATTCCTATATTGCTGACAAACACTAGGAGCTACTTCTTTTGCCGCATCTGTGTAACATTTCCATTGATAATGGCTTTGAGCTGAGCTTAATGCCTTAAAATGATAAATTTGGGTAATTGTTTTTCCTGCTACCGCTTTATCTATATTATCTTTTTTTAGTTGAATAATTAATTTACAACTCATAGTATTTATTTGAGTGACTGTTACATTAGCTACTAATGGCAATAGATTTATAACCTCTATATTTTAAGCCATAGGGCATTTATGATACTTTTCCCAAAATTGAGTAACGACTTCGTTACCTCTAAAAGCTATCTCGGAAATTTCTAACTCCAATTGACTAGGATGAGAAACAGGCATTAAATAAGTTTTATAGAAAGAGTAGCCTAATATAATAAGTACAGCTGTGATAGGCATACTCACAACATAAAGTAATTGAATTATTAATTTTCTTATCACGCTATTATCCTCAGAGTCATTGCTCATTAGGACAAGCAACCAAAAATTGCCTAATATCAGTTTGACAAGTCATTTGATACGGTGAATAACGCGTTAATGCATACATAATGTGTTTACCTCTAATCCATCTTGCTGCTTCGTCTTTCATGGTAGCTACTACATAACAAGCATATTCTTGATTTGCTATTGAATGAACACTTTCTACGTATTTACCCCTTACCGGAAAGTTTGATGAAGTAAGCATTACATCTGTAGGACACTTTTCTTCTTGTTGATAAAAGTCTTGGATTATTATTTTTTGTCCTCTTATTAAAGATAGCGCCTCTGTTATTTGCGCTCTAGCAATGTAATCACAAAAACAGGGAGATATGAAGACAAAACATAAAGAAGTACCTATTAACCAAATACCTAAACTTATAATAGAATGCATAATTTTCATAAAGTTATCGCTACAAAATGCCCGTTTTAGCTTTGGCTAAAGCTAAACTGTATTTTAGTCCCTTTCAAGCTATTTTAATTATATTCCTCTTGCTTAAAGCTGCAACTAACTTATAGGTATGAATTTTAATTTATAAAAGAATTAGTTATAGTTTAATAGATCTAGATATATTGCTGCTAATTATTATATTGGACAACTTTAACTAAATTAATCATCGAAAACGAACAGAGTTAACTCTAAATTTTAGCTCAATGAAAACAAGCTGCTTTTTCAGCTATAGTTAACATAAGCATTGATGATATAAGCATTGTATTCAACTACTATAAAAAAAGAATTAATTTGTTTGCTATTAAGCAGTTATAAAAAAACCCCAGATTAACTGAGGTTTTGGTAGATATAAACTCAATCTTTAGTACGTTCTGCTCTTTTACGATCATTATCATTTAGCACTTTTTTACGTAACCTGATTGACTTAGGAGTGACTTCCACTAGTTCATCATCATCGATAAATTCTAAAGCCTGCTCTAAAGTGAAATTGATGGGAGGGACGAGTTGAATAGTCTCATCATTACCCGAAGCACGCATGTTATCCAATTTTTTCCCTTTGGTAGGATTAACTACCAAATCATTACCTCTTGAATGAATACCCACTATCATCCCTTCATAACATTCCATACCAGGTTCAACAAAGAGACGTCCTCGTTCTTGTAAAGTCCCTAATGAATAAGCCAAAATCTTTCCACCTGCCATAGCAACAAGTACACCACTTGGCCGATGCTCTACTTCACCTTCTTTTATCTTACCGTAATGACTAAAAGTACTGGTCAAAATTCCGGTTCCAGAAGTCAACGTAAGAAATTGATTACGAAAACCAATTAAGCCTCTAGAAGGAACTATATACTCCAAACGAACACGCCCTTTTCCATCAGGCAACATGTTGGTTAGATCTCCTTTGCGCAAGCCCATTTGCTCCATAATAGTACCTTGGTGTTGTTCCTCAATATCAATAGTTACATTTTCATAAGGTTCCTGTTTTTCACCATTTACTTCCTTAATAATCACTTCTGGCCTCGAAACGCCTAACTCAAAGCCTTCCCGCCTCATACTTTCTATTAATACTGACAAATGTAATTCACCACGGCCAGAAACTTTAAATTTCTCTGCCGAGTCACCCTCTTCTACCCGTAAAGCAACATTGTGCAATAACTCTTTTTCTAAACGTTCTTTGATATTACGACTGGTAACAAATTTGCCCTCTTGTCCTGCAAAGGGAGAATCATTGACTTGGAATGTCATACTTACGGTAGGTTCATCTACCGTAAGAGGAGACATTGCTTCTACTTTTTGAGGATCACATAAAGTATCAGAGATAAATAACTGATCAAATCCATTGACACAAACAATATCACCTGCTTGTGCTTCATCTTGGTCAATGCGGTGTAAGCCATGATACCCCATAATTTTCAAAATACGACCATTACGTTTTTTACCATCAATATCAATAGCCACTACTGGGGAATTTGCTTTAATAGTTCCTCTATTAATTCGGCCAATACCTATGACACCTAGATAACTGCTGTAATCTAGTGAAGAAA
>CALYQH010000101.1 GCA_945283395.1 uncultured Ventosimonas sp.
TTAAATATTGCGTTTTTAATGCTTCTCTCAACTGTTTACGACTAATTTTTCCTATGCCCGTTTGAGGAAATTGCTTAATAAATTTAATTTTGTCAGGTATTTTAAAACTTGCTAAACCTTGTTCTTTTAAATATTTTTTAAGCATGAGAGAGCTTAACGTAGTAGTATGTGCAATAATGAAAGCACAGGTTAACTCTCCCATAAGTTTATCTGGCATGGAAACAATCACTGCATCATGTATTTGGGGATGTAACATTAAAAGATTTTCTATTTCCTCGGCAACAATTTTCTCTCCTCCGCGGTTGATTTGATCTTTGTCTCGCCCTTCAACAATAAGATATCCCTCTGCTGTCTCTTTAACTATATCACCGCTGCAATAAAAACCATCAGGTGTGAAACTTTTTGCATTATGTTCTGGAGCATTAAAGTACCCCCTGATAGTGTATGGGCCTCGTACTTGTAATAATCCTGCTTGGCCTAAAGGAACTGGCGTATTATATTGATCAACAATACGTATTTCATCACTAGGAGATAGAGGTTTCCCTTGAGTATTGTTAATTATTTCAGGAGAATCAGTTAAGCGGGTGTAACAAATTAGTCCTTCTGCCATGCCAAATACTTGTTGAAGTTTGCACCCTAATAAAGGTGTTATTTGGCTAGCCACACTGTTGAGTAATTTAGCACCTCCTATTTGTAATAATTTTAGGCTGGATAAATCGGCTGGATTATTACGCTGAGCCTCAAGCCAAAGGAGTGCTAATGGAGGAACCAGAGAAGTATGTGTAACTTGTTGTTCTTTAATAAGTGGAAAACAGTCTGAAGGTGCTGCTTGGTTAGTGATAACAACTCGTCCACCTGATAATAAAGTTCCCATAAACCCAGGACTTGAAAGTGTAAAGTTATGTTGCATTGGTAATGCCGTTAAATAAGTCGTTTGTTCATTAAACTGGCATAACGCTGCACTAGCTTTTATATTATATAAATATTCACAATGGCGACGTGGTATTAGCTTTGGAATACCTGTTGTTCCACCTGATAACTGAAAGCAAGCTAGATCTAGCATATTAGCAAAGCAACTCGTTAGGGCAGGATAGATATATAATTCACTTAATAATAGATAGGGTGAAGAAGTTTGACTCACTATAATGTGCTGTAATGAAGGATTATTTGCTTGTAATGTATTAATATGTTGCTTAAAGTTATTTTCAAATAAAGCTGGATTTGTTATATAAGCTTTTGCTTGAGTAAATTGGCAAAAATTATTGATTTCTAACTGTTTATGGGCTGGTAAGGCTAAAACTGGATAAACACCTAATTGAAATAAAGCGAAACAGACTTCGATGAAATAAATACTATTAGGTAAGTGTACTATGACTGTATCACCTTGCTGAAGTCCTAAAGATTGTAAGCCATTGGCTAATAGTTGGATATGTTTTAAAAGTTCCGAATAAGTAACATGATTATTATTTTCTGTAATAGCTATATTATCAGGTGTTACATTCACTTGCATTTCGAGTGCTTCTATAAATGTCTGGGCTTGCCAATAGCCAGCATCTTTATAGGCTTGGATAAATTTTTCAGGGTAATTAGCAATTTCAGGAAGGTTTATATTGCTGGTTAAAATCGTCTTTTTTGAAGGCATGTTAACTATCCTTTTTGTTGATTTAAATGCTAATGAGATGTATTATCATTTCAGGAAACTACTAGTCAATAAAATTATCTTTAGCTGGCATGATTTTTTCTTTAGATTAAATTAGAAATTATCAGTAGGGCTATAGCTTTAATTCGATTACTAATAAGTAAGGAGTATATAAATGAGTATTACTATTATTACCCCCTCACGTAAAAAAGCTTTACCTGTTATAGATAATAAACCTTCCATATCTCATGTAGATCCAAATATTAAATTAATAGCAGGAACCATGAAATCATTAAATGATGATTGGTATGAAGAGCCATTAGAAAAAGGAATACGAGTAGTTCTTGTTCAAAGTGGCCATTTACAATGTCAAATACCCGGCCAAGCTAAGCAAGTATTAGAAGGGCCTAGCGTTTGTATCATAGCTAATAATGGCGAGTTTACCTCTAAACAAATTTATGAAATGGATGTTCCCATGCGTTATACCATTATTCAGTTAGGCGTTGAATCATTAACTCAAAAATTAGGGTTATTACCAGAAACTTGCTTAACCAATATCAATGGTGATCCTAAAATGTTTTCATATAAGGCTCCTAAATCTTTACAAATATTAGCCAATCAAATAGCTACTTGCCCTATGCAAGGAGCTTCGCGAGATTTTTATTTGGCAGGTAAAGCTTTAGAATTTGCAGCTTTTAGTAGTCAATTATTATTAGAAAAGGAGCTAGGTAATAACAAGGAGGTAAGTTTAAAAAATACCGAAGTAGAACAAATTTATGTTGCGCATGATTTGTTAATAAGTAATTTACAAGATACCCCTAGTTTAGAAGTGTTAGCTGCTAAGGTAGGTTTAAATACACGGAAGCTTACTACAGGATTTCGTAAGGTTTTCGGGATGAGTGTATTTGAATATTTACAAGAGCATAAATTAACTGAGGCTCATAGATTATTAACTACTAGAGAAATAAATGTCTCAACGGTAGCGTATCAAGTTGGTTATAGTCCTGCTCATTTTTCTGTGGCTTTTAGAAAAAAATTTGGTATTTCACCAAGTGATATCAATTAATGTTTGATAGTAACAATCTAAGAATACTTTTTATCTGAAGAATTAAAAGGTCAATCTAAGTAATAATTAATTGCCTTAGGTAAATTTGGTTGAGATACTAAAGTTATTCTATTAACAATAGCGGATAAGGTTTTTTAAGTGCTTCAATTCAAATTGAACGACAAGATCTAACTTGTAACTATAGGTAAACTTGCATTAGCTTTACTGTTTCACGCTAACCAGCTGTTGGAGTCTATTCTATATTATTAGTTATGTTATAGAGTTAACAGAGAGCTATCTATTAGAAGTCTATATAGGGTTGATAGGGTGGGGAAATGTACAATGACATATAGAGATGTAACTATCTGTGTACTATCAAGGTAAAATTAAGACATTTAGTAGCCTACGGCGCAATTGCAGCGGGTACAATAGCCAATTAGCGCTTATTGAGACAGTAAACAATTAATATCCTATTGATTGCTTTAGGTATTAGTTCAATTGATTTTTGATTAAATTAACTAAACTGATAATGACACTTATGAATAGTAATAAATGGTTGCGTAATTTGACTCAAACAACGGCTAGTGATGAAACCTTAGTTTGCTTTCCTCATGCTGGCGGTAATGCTAGTTTTTATAAAGGGTTAGCTACTCATTTAAGCAGCCGGTTACAAGTTTTAGCAATACAGTATCCGGGGCATGAAACGCGCTTAAATGAACCTTTTATTACAAACCTAGAATTATTAATAGAACAGATCACAGACGTATTAGCACAGTTAGATGAGCAGCATTTTATGTTGTTTGGACATAGTATGGGAGCTATTGTTGCTTATGAAGTAGCAATACGTTTGGATAAAACTAAAAAAATAAATCAGCTATTTTTATCGGCACAGCCTGCACCCCATAAGCAACGAAAAACTAGGTTATTACAAACAGAAGAAGAGCTGTGGCAAGAATTGATTAGACTGTCAAGTAATACATCTTCACTGCTGGATAGGTCAGTGTTTAAAGATATTTTTTTCCCTGCTCTACAAAATGATTATAGACTTATCTATGAATATAAGAATTATTGTCCAATGATTACCTCAATACCTATCACAGCATTAATAGCAGAAGATGACCCAGAAACTACATTAGAAGAAGTTATTGCATGGCAAGAGCTGACTTCGGGCTCATTTTCTATTCATTCTTTCAAAGGCAATCATTTTTATTTAATAGATCATTTGTTAGAAATAGTAGCTTTAATCAAACAGCGTTTAATTTAAATAATAATTGCTTATTTAATGAAGGCTTATTAAATAAATGTTTGAAACAGCTATTAGCAATTTCAGCATTTAACTCTACCTCTAAGAGTATCTGTTTCTCATAAGTAGTTATTATGCTTATTGAACATTAATAATAGGCTAAAGAATTTTTGTAACATATAATTCTTTAGTGCTATGGATAAAATATTGTAATAAATATACAGCTGTCATAACTTAGTAGCTTGGCAATTTTGTTTAAGTTGAATGAGGGCCTGCTTATAACGATAAAAAGTTAATTAGAGTTATGCTGCGCTGGAATTATTAAAATTATAATGCTTAGACCTTTTAGTAGTTAACTCTGTCTGGCAGAAGATGGACTTGGCTCTCTGAATTAGCCAAGTTTGCTTTGGTTGTTTAATCATTAGCTTATGTAATTAAATAATTTTATTATTATACGCTACTATTATAATCAATAATTCTGTACCATTATCAAAAATGTAAGGGGATAGTATGGGCTTTAGATTATCAAAAATTATCACTAAAACGGGCGATCAAGGTCAGACAAGGCTTGGTGATGGCTCACGGGTCAGTAAAGGGGCTCCCCGTATTATGGCTATCGGGGGTATAGACGAGCTTAATACTAGTATAGGGTTACTACGAGCTCATATCCAAGATAGATACGTTATTGATAATTTAGTGATTATTCAGCACCAGTTATTAATTGCTGGCTCGCAATTAGCTAATTCAAATAAGTCTGCATTACAGGCGCGCCATGTTGATTTTTTAGAAAATTGGGCTTCTGAGTTAATATCGCAATTAGCACCTGTGCAAGACTTTGTTCTACCAGGTGGATCGCCAGCAGCTGCTTATTGCCATAATGCTAGAGTAACTTGTAGAAGAACAGAGCGTTATTTGATAGCGGCCAATTTAACAGATGAATATATTACTATTATTATGCAATATTTAAATCGTTTGTCTGATGTGTTATTTGTGTTGGCTAGAGTATTAAATAAACAGCAAGGAGTTGCTGAGATTGTATTGAATCGACAAATTTAGCTGGATTAAAGATTGATAAATTGTTATTCTCATAAAATTATTACTAAAATTTAGTAAATATTTACTTATATCAATTAAATACTAGATAATATGTCAGAATATTAAAGCTTTTAATTAATAAGCTTTTCATACGCGATAAATTAATAACTTAATATTAGGTTATGGAAGTAGGTGTAAATCCTACGCAGCCCCCGCTGCTGTGATGTGGACAACTCTCTAATTACCACTGAGCATTTTACTGCTTGGGAAGGTGGAGGGAAGGATGAAGCTAAGCCAGAAGACCATTTATAGCGTGTAAGACACCTTCGGAGGGAAAGGGCGTTATGTTTAGCTGTTCGTTGACTTTTCCACAAGCTACATAAAACCTTAATCCCTACCTATATTATCTATTTAAAGGTGGGGATTGTTGTTTTAAGGTGGTTAGATAAAGTCATGATGAAAAAAATTCTCATTGGGGCAACCCATAGTGGTGCAGGTAAAACAACTGTAACTCT
>CALYQH010000102.1 GCA_945283395.1 uncultured Ventosimonas sp.
TTTCTTTGCTCATAAAATCATTATAGAGTGAAATGATGTCTATGAATCACACAAAAAAAAATAGCTTTATTAGAAAGACAATCAAATCTTGGGGATAATCATTTAATAAAAAGAATTCAAAACACAAAACCCAAAATTAATTAAATTGTATTGTTATTACGTTTTTTTGAGAAAATTTATCATTATTTATGAGAAACCATTTCATTTATTATGAGAAATGGTTTCACTATTTTGAGAATTTATTTCATTAATTATGAGAACTGTCGACTATTAAAAGGGGGATAGATCAAAAAAATTTAACAATAACAGAATAAAGAGGATATTTTTATTATTTCATCATCTTTGAGAAAGTTTATCATTATTTATGAGAAACTATTTCACTTATTATGAGAAATGGTTTCACTATTTTGAGAATTTATTTCACTAATTATGAGAACCGACAAACAACTATGTCAGTTCTCATAGAAATTGAAACTGGACTTGATGTAATTTCAATACGTTATATGTTAGTTATCATTCAAAGCGAAACCATAGATCACAGAATAACAAAAGATATAAAATTCTATAATCATGAAAATGAAACAGCTTTTGTACTCAGAATGAAATCAATTCTTTTCTTTTCATTAAAAATGATACCATTTTTAATAATTATGTATACTAGTTCATACTTAATCTGAAGCCTTTGTTATTCTTGGTATAATCAGATTTAATCATTAGCTCAGTGCCAACAACAGTCATTGATTGAGAAGTATATAAAGTTAAAATAGTTTGTAAAAAACTTTGTAGAAATATCTTCTGTATTTATTAATACCTTAATATTAGAAGTTTAACTTAAATAAAATATTTCACTGTTTGTTCTAAAAGGCAAACTGTGACCATCTGGTATTAGAAACGCATGTGTCATCTCGATGCGTAAATTAGATTCACAATAGCCGTCAGTAATTACTAAAACTGGTCCCTGTATGGGGAAACTGCCTTTTATACAAAGATCTTCTAATAAAGAAACTCCAGGCTGTAATATAGTGCCTCCTCGTCCTGTAATGGAAAAGCTATGAAGTAGCATTTCAGGAATTACCCAACCAGAGTCATAGGCTTGTGCATCACAACAAATAACACGTATTGCATAGACATCTCGGGAAATTGCATAGCTAGAAATAGCTCCCAATGCTTTGCCAAGCAAGTTAAGACTCATTGATCCAGATGTATCTAGCAGCACACCAAATACACGTGATTGTGACGTCTCTTCATTAGGTTTCATAATAGATGGTCTTGGAATATCAGGTGTTATACTTTGTCGTCTAGACGGTCTAGCATAAGTACGGCGTTTTTCTATGGGAGGGAATTGTGCATCAAACCACTGAGCCAGCTTTACATCCCAAGGGATTGGTGGCTGACTGAGACTGCGAATTTCCTCTATCAACCCAGCAGGAATAGTACCTCGTTTATGATTATAAAGACAATTATCTAGACCCTGCATTAAGGCTCGACGACAATACTCCTCCGCATTGGTAAAAATACTACCATTTTCTTCACCTAATAAGTCTGGCTCGTTATTGCCACGCATAGTAATCAATTTTCTCGTACGTCGAATGTCTTTGGCTAGTGTATCGTAAATTTCTTCTGTCGAAAAAAGCTCTAATTTAGGATCATATAACAATCCTATTTCCGGTGGCTTCCCTACCCCCATACTGATTAACCATGAATTAATGGCAAAATCACAGGCAACGTTCCATAGTAAAGGATCCCGACCACGACGGCGGCTTATATGGTTTAGTCCTGCATGTAATAGTTCATGAGCAAAGATAAAAAGCAGTTCTTTTTCTGTAAGACGCTGTAATGGATTGATCCAAATTTTTTTAGCCGAAACGTCAATAGCTGCAACTGAAACATCATGAAGTTGGCAGAGCTGCAAGTCTTCTACTACCTCAAATCCTGCTGCTAATGCTCCCAATAAAGGATAGTAACTAATAATTTGTTGTTTTACTTTATTCCCGCGAGTTAAGGGAATTGCTTCACCTTTTTCATCAATTTTCCCCACTACTTTAGCTAATGCATTATCTACACCGAGTGCAATACCACTTGCTAACAAGCGTTTCCAATCAGGTCGACGATAGGCCGTCGCATATAATAATCCGTAAAGCTCAACACCTCCACAAATATGATTATACCAACTAAGCAAATAATTCTGTGTGTTTTGATCATTACTAAGCTGATAAAATAAATACTCAATTCCACCACTTGGAATACTAGGGGGCTGATAAATAAGCTCTTCAGGTAACATACCTATTTTTAAGTCTTCACAAAAACGATTAGCCAGTAAGAAATTACAAATGTTCCATAACGATTGTTGCTCATTTACTTTTATTTCACCAAACCCCATACTGACTAAGCCAATCGCTATGAGTCTAGCCCACTCTTCAGGTTTAGCACGACGCTTGGGATGTAGAGAAATCCTACCTTGCTCTATAAACAGCCAGCCTTGCCATTGCTTATTTTTAACATTACTAAAATCACTATCTTCTTTTACTGTTACCTCACTTAGTAATGGTAAAAAAATTTTATATTTTTTTATCAACTCAAGACCCTCTTGCTGTGCAATGAGTGCAGAGTTATTCTGCTGTTTTTTAGCCATTAAGACTTTCCTGCAAGCCTCGGTAAATCACGTGCTATTTCTATTAAAAACCAATCAGGTAACAACTCTCCATTCTCATTAGGGCCTACTACTGATTGAGCTATTTCTATGCTAATACGTGTTAGCTCTTTAAGACGGTCTTTAGCCGTAACAGCTAAGCGCTTATGCTCAGAGCGGATTGAAGCTTCATCATTAGGAAGTTCTTTCATTAGGTAGCCTTTAAAAGACTGTGCCAAAAAATAAAGAATATCTCGATCACTTGGTAAGTCAGGCCATTTTGTTTCACCCTTAATGATGCTAGTAATTGTATGTTTTTGTCTCAACTGTTTGATAAAACCCTTAAAGTTAACGGCATGATTGGGTGAGAGTAAACCATAGGTAAGTGCTTCTAACATTTCTTCGGGGATATCTTCACCAAAAGAATACAATGCATCGGATAACATATGCCAGCTGCGAGGAGTAGAAAAAGGCTCCTCATGTTTGGGTGGTTCACTCCATAAATGATCAACTCTTAATTGTATATACTCTACCACCCAAGGATGAATATTACCTTGATTAATTGCCCAATCTAACCATTGGCGATGACTCGCTTTTAAATGAATATGCACCATACGGTTAATTAAAGCAGATGGCATTGTTTTTACAATAGCCGCATCTTGGGCTCGGTTACCAGCACCTATAACAATAGTATCTTCAGGTAATCTATATTCACCAATTCGTTTTTCTAAAATTAATGAATAAAATGCCTTTTGAATTTCGTGGCTAGAAGCATTAAGTTCATCTAAGAACAATACAAAGGGTTTTTCTCGAACAATATTTGCAGGTGGAAAGAAACGTGAGCAACCATCCTCTATTTTAGGAATACCAATGAGATCTTCAGGAGCTAGCTGGCTTCCAAGAAGAGAAACACATTCCATACCCACTTCATTTGCAAAGTTATTGGCTAATGCACTTTTACCAATTCCTGGTGCTCCCCACATAAAAACAGGACGCGTGATAGCCACGCTGAGTAGGAAATCAAATGCCTTATCAAGAGATAAATAAATTGCGCCTTTCATCCATTAGTTACCTTTAATCACTTTATTATTTGTTGATATATTAACAAGAAATATAACGATACTAAAAAGCAACTAATATTTCTACTTGGCTTTTATAAGTGCAGTTATTAACTCTATTTAAAATAATTTATGCCTATTATATTGATTAATAGGTATTCTTATCATTAGCAAATAAACCTCTGAATAAAGTAATATTCTCCAAATGCGCTTTATTATATATTTTATACCTAAGCTTTATTTGCCACAGATGATCAATAGGAAATACCCTCCTAAAAGCTAAGTAGTCAACTAATGTTTTTGAGCTTATTTCAATAGTTTTGGATATTTTAGCTAAAAAAATATACTTTTCTTTAAAACTACTTATGGCTTCTTCTTTTATTAACCTTTTTTTAGTGATTTTATCTTCAATGTATTCTATCAACCCTACATTAACCAACTGATAGGTTAATTGTTGATTTATATTTAATATTTTCGCTAATTGAGGGATAGTAAAGTATTTATTACCATTACCAGAGGCTTCTTGTATCCAGTTATTAAGCTCTCTTTTGGATATAGCTATTGCTTTTATATTTCTATAATCATTATCTATAGTTACTGCTATTTCTTGATTTTTAATCTTTTTAAGTAGTTTAGGCAAAGGGTTATCTATTCTTGAGCCTATAATTCGCATAGCGTCAGCAATTAAGACTGTTTCCTCTTGTATATCTGATGCTACTTTAAATAGTTCCTTTAAAGACTGTGAGATCTCTTGTGAGGAAAACAGCCATTGAACACTATAATCTTTTTTAGGAGGTATAGTCTTAGAAAAATACCCTTCCACTATTACTTGATTAAGTTGCTTTTTAGTAATACCTAATACTTGAATAGCCTGTTTAAAACTTATCCTATCTTTTATTTCTTCTAGCCTTAATCTAATAGATGGTCTATATAGTAAGGTGTTAAATATTGCTTTTAAATTACATGAAAATTGGCAAGGTATATCTATTGTGTTTACTAAAAAGCCACGCCTTGTCATGGAAAGGTTAAGACAGAAAGCATTGTCTGAATTTAATGGACGAGATACTGCGGCTATTATTAGAAAATATGGTATATCAGAAAACACTTTTTACGGGTGGCTACGTGAAGAACGTAAGAAAGCGGAAAAAGAACTTGATGAGCAACAAGGTCAGCTTGATTTATAAACTTTAACTTTCTATCATAAAAATTATTTAATTCGTCTCAATCACTGCCATAAAATTACTGCATAATTTTAAAAAGCTTTTAATTTTTTATAACAATAAATAACGGCTAATCTATCTATATAACGCAATTATGACAGTTTTCTCTATTATTTATGACACTAGTAAACACCTTTGTTAAAATGATTTCTCACGCAAAAAGAGTTATCATTACTTAATAATTGTATTAAAAAGGCTCTCTAAAAATGTTAGATATGGAAATAACATCAAATTTTGAGTTTCTAAAAGAACATGACCCTCTTTTTTTTCAACTGGCTAGAGGTGCAGAAAATGCCTTTGCACGAGACCCTAATACAACCCTTATAAAGCTCAGACAATTAGCTGAGGTAATCGCTAAACAAATAGCTACTTACTGTGCTATAGAGTTTGATGAACAAACCACACAAGCAGATCTACTTTATCGTATTAACAAAGAATTAACTGTTAATCCTGCTATCTTAGATTTATTCCATTATCTTAGAATAGAAGGTAATAAAGCAGCTTACCAATACACAACATCACATAAGATTGCCTTAAATGCACTAAAAGTAGCTCT
>CALYQH010000103.1 GCA_945283395.1 uncultured Ventosimonas sp.
TTAAAAGATTTAATAAGAGAAAATAAATTTATATTGAAATTATCAAGAGTTAGTTTCTTTTTGAAACAAGTGAAACTAATTTCCATAATCTTATATTGTGAGAGTTGATGATAATTGCTCGGAATGCGTTTTTTAATTTATTTTTTTTATGGTTAGCTGTTAATCGACCAAAGTCTTTTAAGTCTCGAATAACCTCGTCATACCTTTTATCTTTTACAATTGCCTTCCAAGTATCTCTTAAATAAGTATAGGCTTCTGTATCATAAAGTAATTTAAAATATTCGATTACTTGCTTTTTGTGAGGTGAAGTAAAGTTATTAATTATATATTGTATTTCTGTTTTTCTTGCAGCTAGTGAGTGTTTTACTCTTTTACCCTTTAATGTATTCATTAAAGAGTTTTCATTATATCTATAAAAGCAGCAAGGTCTTGCAACGGCTTTTGTTTCAACATATACCCCGTATTTAATTATAAATTCCTGATCTTCTGGGCCTAAGAATTCTTTAGAGAACCAAATATTATATTTTTTTAGAAAGGCTTTTTTTATTATAAAAGCATTAATCCAAATATGTTGTTTATGTAGTGCATAGCATTCAAGGATATTACCCTCTGCATAGGGAGGGCCGTAAATAGTTGAATTATTTTTTTCATCAATATAGCCACAATAAACACTTTCACAGTGAGTAGTTTTAATTTTATTAACCATTTCTTGAAGAAAATAAGGAAAATAGTAGTCATCACTGTCTAAGAAAGCTATATATTCTCCTATACTCTGTTTAATACCTGTATTTCTAGCTACCGAAACACCTTGATTTGCTTGGTGAATAACTTTTATACGCTTATCTTTTTCGGCGTAGGATTCTGCAATAGCAGGTGCTTGATCTGGAGAGCCATCGTCTATTATAACTAATTCCCAATGAGGGTAAGTTTGCCCTAAAACTGAATCAATAGCTTCAGCGATAAAAGGTTCTGTCCTATAAACTGGCATTATAATAGAAATAAGCATAGTAAATAATCAATCAATTAGGAGGCAATTAAATTGGTAGTAGAATATATTTTAATGAGCTAGTAAAATAGTACTTTAGTGGTATTTTATTAGCTTATTATATAAAATCTTCATATTTTTTAAGATTGCCATTTTGACCAAAGTTAAAATAATGTCCACGATAACATACTATATAGTGTGGATGTTTTGCTGAGGCTTTAATTATTTTTTCAAGCCAGTAATCGTTCTAAAAAACATCATCATCTATAGTAATAATAGTTTTATTGGGATTATTTTTTAAAGCATAAAAATATTTTTTGAATGATTTTAGATTTTGCTTAGTATCATCAATGAAAACTTGTAAGCCTTTTTGGGTATATAGTTCTAATTCTTTTAAAATATTACCTTTATAAAGGTTAATATCTATTTGGGATAAGTAGAGATGAAATTCAAAGTTATGGTAGGCTTTTTGAGCAAAAATTGATTCTATAGTTTTATGCACTATATTAAAACGTTTATGATAAGAAGTCATAGAAACGATATAATTAGCTTTTCTTTTAACTTTTCCTAGTTTGAATAAATCAGAAAATCTCATATTAATACCTTATTTATTGTTTTTACTGAATAATGAGACTAAATTCCATAATGTTTTATTTTTTGAGTTGATAATAGCAATATGTATTAAATTTTTAATCTTATGTTTTTTTTCATAGTTATGTAATATACCAAAATCTTTTAAGTCTTGTATCACTTCATCGTATTTTGTATCTTTAACTATAGCTTTCCATAGTTGTCTTTGATAGTTGTAAATATTAGTATTATGCATTAATTCTAAATAGTCTAATATTTGCTGTTTATAGGGTGATTGGTAGTGTTGTTGGACAAAAACTTGTACTGCTTGTCTGGCTTCAAGGTCATGTTTGACCTTTTTCCCTTTTAAGGTATTGGTAGCAGAGTTTTCATTATGACGATAGAAGACAAGGGGTTCGGTCACGGCAACCGTAGTGAGATATACACCACATTTCAAAATGAACTCTTGATCTTGGCAAATAAGACGGTTTGGGGTAAATTGTAAATGATGGTCTTGTAGTAAGGAGCGTTTGACTATAAAGCTATTTAGCCAAATATGTTGTTTGTGTAAGGCATAGCATTCTAAGATATTACCCTCTGCATAGGGTGGACCAAAAGCAACGGAATTATTTTTTTCATCTATATAACCACAATAAAGACTATCGCAGTTAGTAGCTTTAATTTTATCTGTCATAGCTTGCAGAAAATTAGGCAAATAATAATCATCGCTATCTAAGAAGGCTATGTATTCACCATGGCAATGACTAATTCCATTATTTCTAGCTACCGAAACCCCTTGATTAGTTTGGTGAATAACTGTTATACGTTCATCTTTTACTGCATAAGATTCAGCAATAGTAGGGGCAAGATCGGGAGAACCATCATTAACTATTACTAATTGCCAATGAGAAAATGTTTGCTGTATGACAGATTCAATAGCTTCGGCAATAAAGGGTGCTGTTTTATAAACAGGCATTATGATAGAAATAAGCACGGTAACTAATTAATGTATAATGGTGTAACTTTAATATTTATCTATTATATATTATAAGTTTATGTAAATTAAAGATAATTCTTTGTGTGGTTATTTATAAAAATTTCAATAGTTTGCTAAATTTCCATAATGGAACATGGTGTGAGTTAATAATGGCTCTTTGAATAGCATATCTAATAGGCTTTTTGCTACGGTTTTTTCCTATATTACCAAATTGGGTTAAGTCATCTAAGGCTTTTTGATATTGGCCTTGCTGTATATTGTGCCAAGTTTGTTTTTGAAAAGCATAAGCAACACCATTAATGGTTTCTTGAAGAAAAGCACATACTTGTTGTTTATGAGGCAGGTTATAGTGTTGTTGGACGAAAGCTAAAATAGCTTGTCGAGTGGTAACATCATTTTTTGCTTTAGTACCATTAATGTCTATACTTACTGAGCTTTGGTTATAACGGTAGAAGGTAAGAATATCAGGAATTATTTTAGCTTTGCCAAATACCGCACATTCCACAATAAAAGCAAAATCACCACTCATTGTTCTGCCAGGAACAAAATGGATATTATGAGTGGTTAAGAGGCACTGTTTGACCATAAAGGAATTAATACAAACTGTAAAGCGATTCTTTAAGGCCCATGCCTCTAGCAAATTTCCCTCAAAATAAGGATTACTAATAGTCATAGCAACACGTTCAAACACATAACCGCATTGAATTAAGTCACAATCAGATTGTTCAAAAGCAGCTATCATTTTTTTTAAGTAGTTAGGAAAATAGAAATCATCTGAGTCTAGAAAAGCGATATATTCACCTGTGGCAGCTTTAATGCCATTGTTTCTACTTGCCGTTTCCCCTTGATTTGCTTGATTTATTAGTTTTACTCTAGCATCCTGTGCAACATAGCGGTTGGCTATTTGCTGGGTATTATCAGTAGAACCGTCGTTAATAATAATAAGTTCCCAATTGTTGTGGGTTTGTAGTATTACCGACTCTATCGCCTCATCAATAAATTCTTGAGCGTTATAAGCCGGCATAATGATACTAACTAAACTCATACTAAGGTTCCAAAATAATGATTTAATTTAGTGACTTTTATAAATTTTAAAGCATTCTAGGTAGTTATCAATAAATGTCAAGGGGCATACAAATGAAAGTAATAGCCCTAATTTTGTTTAAGGGAAAAGTAACAAAAGCAATCTTATTTAATTATAGAGTTAACCAGTTGTTAGTTTCATTAAGGTAATCTATTAATTGCCTTAACCGTCCATATTGTTTGCCTGTAAAGTTAAAGAGTAAGTAGGTAAGGTTATTAAATTCAGTTTCTTTAAAGGAATCTTGGTAAGGTTGTTGTGTAAAACCACCTATTAAGCAAAGATCATTGTATTCTTTATTTATATATTCTATGGCTTGATTGGTTAGTGGCTTATTCAAACGGATAGCAAAAATTTCTTTAAACCAGCGGCTGGAGTGGTAATTAGTATAGAAGGTGACAATTTCTTGAGTGGTTTCTTCAGGAGTATGTACTAATTTGATTAGGTGCATATCTGAGGCTAATATGTAATGATGATCTCTTAACTGATGTTCAATATATTCTAGTGCTTCTTTCCAATAAGTGCTGTCAGCTGTTTCTAGCATGATAACTGGCACAATAGGGGTTTTCCCCGTTTGTATCAGAGTAATGACTTCAAACGCTTCATCCCAAGTGCCAAAGCCGCCAGGGCAAAGTACTACCGCTTCAGCTTCTTTTACAAAAAATAATTTCCGGATAAAGAAATACTGAAAAGTAAGTAATACATCGCTTCCCTCCATGGTTTCATTAGCATATTGCTCAAATGGCAGTTTGATGTTAAAGCCAAGCGCATTTTCGGCACGTGCTCCCTCGTGGGCAGCAGCCATAATGCCACCACCAGCTCCAGTAATTATCATAAAGTCATGTTCAGCAAGACAAGCACCTAATGTCTTAGCTTGCTGATAGAGGGGATGATCTTTAGGGGTTCGAGCTGAGCCAAAAACGGTGACTTTACGGCGACGTTTAAAACGTTCAACTAGCGAGAAGCCTTTTTCCATTTCATTTAAAGCATTCTTAGCCAGTTTGACATCCCAATGGTTACGATCGGCTTGGATCATTCGGATGATAGTATGAAAAAGTTCTTGGTAGATTTTATGATCTTTAACGCCTGAGGGAACTGCTAAATTTATGAGCTCATCAATTTTTTTATTGAGCTCTATAGAGCTAGGAGAGTAATGGCGAGTTAAAAATCCATCTTGTTCAGATCTCATAACGATAATCCATTCATAATTAATAGATGAAGCTGGATTATGCTAGTTTTTTCCTAGGTTAGTGTCAATCATTAATAGCAAGCTAGGTGATCACATAAGTGACCACCTTATTAAATTAATCTAGAGGTTTGGTAAAGTTGAATTTTCAAGCGCTTGTTTCTTTTCCTCTAATTTTTCCTTAATCGCTCTTTTTATCTTGCTCACTGCGTTCTTTAGCTAATTTCTTATTAGCTTCAGCTTGTTGTTTTTCTAATTTTCTTTCAGCCTTAGCCTTTTCTTTTGCAGCTTGCGCTTTTTCTTTGTCGGCTTGGCGTTGTTGTTGCCATTTTTCCTTAAGACTAGGTTGTTGTTCAGCCTGTTGCTTTTTAGCTTCTAAGCTTTGTTTATCGGTTGCTATTTTTTGTTTAAGCTCGCTACTTTCTTGTTGAAGACGTTCTTTAGCAGAAGGGCCGTTAGTATATTGTTGTTTCTTTTCAGCTATTTTTTCTTTGTCGGCTGCTAATTTGTCTTTTAATACTTGACGTTGTTGTTGTAATTCTTCTTTTAAAGGAACCTGTTCAGTATCAGTAGAGACTTCCTGAGCGTAAATACTGGTTGTAGCAAAGGACAGTAG
>CALYQH010000104.1 GCA_945283395.1 uncultured Ventosimonas sp.
TATCAATGTATTAGCGAAATATTATTGATAAATTTTTGCATATTATGAAAGGATTATATTGTAGAAATAAGCTTAAGGGCAAAGGTTTTGAACCAAAAGGTTTTTTATTTTTTATTTTGCAAACTAAGCACCTTTAACATCACATAGATTATTTCTTTTTTCTACAAATAATAGCCTTTTATATTTGTTTACCATTTCTATTACAGAGGTTATAGATGAGCTATACACAACTAAAAAAAATATTATCTTAGACGAGATAAAAGTTAAAAAAAGTATCTCTTGGATAAAGAATCAACAAAATAATAATGGTGCTTACACAACAGTTAATGACCTTGTATCACCTGAGCAGTCTACCAGTGAAGCCTTAAGTACATTTCATGCTTTAGAATTAATTTTTGACAAGTCTCAAGCTAAAGCACTTACTTTTTTAAATATGTCTTCTGATGAGAATACAGAATTCATCGCACGTCGTATTATAGCTAATGCCGAGCAAGAAAATGATAATAGTAGCTTAGTTCTTCAACTTAAAACATATCAGAACCAAAATGGGGGATTTGGTTTTATACAAGGTTTTGATAGTTTTACATTAGATACTGCTTGGGCTTTGAAAGCGTTAGCTGCTGATGGGCAAGCTAGAAGTAGCGAAGCTAATAGAGCCATTACATGGATTGTGTCTCAACAGCATGTAGTGGGCGTATCAAGAGATACCTTTTATCATTATCAACAAGTTGTAGAACAAGGCGATATAGATTCATTGATTGCAAAAAGTTGAGGAGCCACTAATTTAAACAAGAGAGTGGCTGAAACAGCAGAGAAGACAGTACTGACTAATGCTATAGAATTCCTGCTGATGGCCAGCACCGAGCCAGTAATGAGTTAAGGAAACAAGGTGTTTTTGTTCCAGGTGGAGGTGTTTGTTTTGTATGGTTAAGAGATAATTGAGAAAATTATAAGATGTCTCTGAAAGCATTAGAGAGTAAAGTAGCTTATTCTAAATGATCAACAAATGGCTGCTTTAGAACAGAAAAAACAGGATGATCAAGCTTGTAGTGTGAGGGTCGTAACTTCCACTGGCGAAGTTATTTTACCCTATTTTGCCTAAAAGGCTCTCATAGGGCATTGTTAATTATTGAAAATGGCAAGATTAACTATTAATTAACAGTTGCTTTTTAGAATGTATTATATTTTTGTAAAAAATCTAGCTATTTATAAGCAAATTGTTTTATATTTATTATAATATTTTCTTTAATTGAGAATTTTCATAAATAAGATATTTTAATGCTTGAGGCTCGCAATCTTACTGTTCAATTTGGTAAGAAGATTATACTTAAGGGAGTATCACTAACTATTAAGCCCAATCAGCGCACTGTTATTATTGGTCCTAATGTTAGTGGTAAAACCACTCTATATAAAAATTTATTGTTAGATGGTGTTGCCTATGAAACCTTATCGTCACGACAGTTAGCTAGGGCTATTGCAGTAGTTTCACAGTCAGATAATATGGATATGCGATTACGAGTGAGAGATTATGTCGCGTTAGGTCAAATTCCATACCGAGGTTATCATACTCAGCAACAACAAAAGCAAATTATTGATAATGCCCTATTACAAACTAACTTGCAGTCGTTAGCTGATCTTTCTATTGCAACGTTATCAGGTGGGCAAACCCAGCGGGTCATTATAGCTAGAGCTTTAGCCCAGCAACCTAAGATGTTGATGTTGGATGAACCAACCAATCACTTAGATCCTAGAGCACGAAGTGATATTTTACAAACAGTTAAACAACAACAAATAACAACTGTAACTATTTTACATGATTTTTCGTTAATACCTGCTTTTGCTCAACGGCTAATAGTTATGAATCATGGCGCTATAGTTGCAGATGGTTCTATTGATGAGGTATTGACAAATAGTCTGCTTAATAAGGTATTTGGGATGAGTTGTTTTACTTTTTCTCATCCTAAAACAGGCAAACCTTTTATTGCTTTTGAGCCTTGCGCTTAGCTAATG
This sequence comes from uncultured Ventosimonas sp., assembly GCA_945283395.1. Taxonomy (GTDB): domain Bacteria; phylum Pseudomonadota; class Gammaproteobacteria; order Pseudomonadales; family Pseudomonadaceae; genus Entomomonas. The sequence continues at coordinate 2,011 of CALYQH010000104.1, forward strand.
CAAAAATTACTTATTTTATTAGTGCTGTTATCAAGCTATGTGAGGGCCTATCCTGTAACAGTTGATAATTGTGGGCAGCCATTGGTGATTAGTAAAAAACCTGTGCGGATGATTACCCATGATGTAAATATAACTGAGATGGCTTTTGCTTTGCATCTACAGACTAGTATTATTGGTATCACAGGAGTAGCTGGTAGGAATAAGCGAACTAAGCAATTTGAGCAACAGCAAGGCGATATTCCTGTTTTAGCTAATAGATATGCGCCTCTGGAAACTATCTTAATTAACCAACCTGATTTATTTTTTTCAGGTTGGGGTTATGGTATGAACTTAGGAGGTGCAGTTACCCCAGCGAACTTAAGAAAATATGGGATTAATACGCTGATATTATCAGAAAGCTGTATAAGAATTAATCAGGCTAAATATAATCATGCAACAATGAATTATTTATATGATGATATGATAAGATTAGGTATTATTTTTGATAAACAGCTAGTAGCAGCAAAACTAGTACAGCAATGGCAACAAAAAATAAAAGCATTGGGCCATTCCCTTATTGGACAAAAACCTTTACGCGTATTTGTGTACGATTCTGGTCAAGATAAAGCGTTAACAGCAGGAGGTTATTCAATACTCACTGCTATGATAGCATCTTTAGGCAGTAACAATATTATGGATGATTTAGCTATTAATTGGGGCCGAGTTTCTTGGGAGGTTGTTGCTATTAGACAGCCTGAATTGATTATTTTAATTGATTATATGAGCCGTGATCATGTAAAAGACTCACAAATTTTTTTAGAAAACCATCCATTGATGAAATTAACTCCAGCAGTAAGAAATAAGCGTTATGTGGTATTAAATTATTTAGAAGTTACTCCCAGTCCTTCTAATATTGAGGGTATTGAGAAAATAGCAGAAGGAATTAGACAGCCATGAATTTGTTATTTAACCCTTTTCGCCGTTTAATGATTATTCTTATAATTTGTTTTGTATTAATGGTTTTGCTAGTGTTATTAAGTGTTATTTGGGGAACAGTTCAGATTCCCTTAAAAGATGTATTAGCTGTTTTTCAACTAGGATCTCCTGAAAGTAGTGCCAATAGGTTTGAAGTGATTCGGGCGATTATTCTTGAGCTACGTATACCTCGTGCATTGTTAGCTATTATTGTTGGAGCAGGTCTGGCAATGGTAGGTGCTATGCTACAGACTGTTACTCGTAATGATTTGGCTGATCCATTTTTATTTTGTTTGTCTGATGGTGCTGCTATGGGAGCAGTATTTGTTATCGTCTGTTGGGGAGGAGTGTTAGGTTCTTGGCTGCTGCCGTTAGCTTCGTTTATGGGAGGAATATTTGCTGCTCTTACAGTCAGTTGTTTATATCAGTTACAGAGTCATAAGGGTGTGGATAAACTAGTTATTTGTGGGTTAGCTATTTCTTTTTTATTAGGAGCTATTACTAATTATTTGATATTTTTAGGGGATCAGAATACGGCTAATACAGTACTCTTTTGGTCACTAGGTATTTTAGGGCGTGCTGAATGGGGAAATATTTTCATACCTTTTATCGGCGTTTTATTACTAATAGGCTTTTGGGGCTTTAATCATTTATCTTTAGATGCTTTGTTAGCCGGAGAAGAAACAGCCTCGTCTTTAGGTATTAACGTAGCCAAATTGCGCACGTTAATTTTTTTAATGTGTGCGCTTACTACTTCTACTATTGTTTCACTTACTGGGATTATTGGTTTTATTGGGCTTATGGTTCCTCATTTAGTCCGTCCGTTAACAGGGGTTCGTCATTTATATTTTATTCCAGCTGTTGCAATGGTAGGTAGTTTATTAATGTTATTGGGCGATTTAATTTGTAGATTAGTGTTAGCGCCCCAAGAATTGCCTTTAGGCATTGTTACTGCCGCTATTGGTGCTATTTTCGTATTATGTCTAGTTTTTCGAGCTCATTAAACTTAAAGTTTGCACCTCTGATTTTTAGCAAAAAATCAGAGGTAATTTTCTATTAAAAGTTAATATCTAAAGCTAATTCAACTGATCTTGGTTTGCCTAGTACCCATTGTTTTCCACTGTTATAAGCTGCTTCTGCATAGATTTTGTCAGTGAGATTATAACCATGTAAACTCCAAGTAATGTTTTTATTCATTTTCCAATCTAATGAGGCATCCCACACGGTAAAGCTAGGAATTTTAACGTCATTAGCAGGATCATTGAAACGTCTTCCTACATAGCGTAAACCTGGCCGAACTGTCCAATCAGGTATAAACTCACAACTCAGCCAAGCATTGGCTGCTTTCTCTGGAGTGCTGCTAGGTACATTCCCCCTTCTAGATATTCCTTTTTCATCAAATTTATTATAACGTGCTTTTAGCACCGTACCATTTGCATCAACTCTTACGGTAGGTAGAAGTTGTACAGCAAAAGCAAGTTCAATACCTTCAGATGATTGTTTACCTACTGGGGTACTAGTTTTTGTTACATCGTCATAACTTAATAAATTGTTTTTTTCTATTTTATATAGCGCTAATGTCCATTCCGCTTTCTGATTCCATAGTAATTGCTTCATGCCTACTTCATACTGTTTAGCTTTTGTTAGGCCAAAATCTTTTTGAGCATCTGAAGTAGTTACAACTGCTGATAGGGGATCAGCAGCAGTAGCGTATTGCCCGTATAAAGAAAAATCTGGAGTAAATTGATAAACTGTTCCTAAACGCCAAGTAGCTTTATGCAGATTACTTGTCCATGAAGTATTGGGAGCTCTTTTATTATTACGTTGTAAATCAAAATGATCATAACGAATTCCACCTAAAACAGACCAGTTTTCCAAAAGATATAGTTGATCCTCCATAAATAAAGAACCTTGCTTAGTGACTGTTTTAGCATTAATCCGAGTAGGATTGGTAGTTCTCCAGCCACCAACATGAGTATCATGAATTGAAACAGAAGGCCCTTTAGCTGTATAAGGGGAGTTATTATCTACTGAGAAATCTATGCGGTTTACATCAAAACCTAGTGTTGTTTTATTTTTTAAATTAGCTAGATGATTATCAAAGGTAACATCGAAGCGATTGCCTATTTGTTTCTGATCGTGGAGAATTTCATAATAGCCCTTTATGTCTAGTAAACTTGTTTTAGAATTCCAGTTATATTGTTCGGCATTTTTCCAATGACGTTTACTTTCTAAATAATAAAGATTATTGCGAATAGTCATTTTATCGGTAGGCGTCCATTCTGAATTAAGTCTAATCCAAGTGTCTTTATAATCTAGTTTGGCACCATCTATACGATAATTATTTTTACGAATAGATTGTTTTATTCTGTTATTAACAAGGGGAGTTCCTGCGTAAATAGAAGGATTTTGATGACCAAAATCATAAAATAAAGTCATATTAAAATCAATAGTTGGCTCTAATTTTAATG